>NZ_JARESU010000235.1:0-8184 GCF_046027075.1 Paraburkholderia sp. RL18-085-BIA-A
CAATCAGGAGGCTGTCATGGCGGTGAGCATGGAAAAGGTGGGCATGAGCGAGGTTTCGCAGAACCTGGAGAAAGCAACTTACGACAAGGTGTTCTGGCGCTGTGTGCCGCTGTTCTTCCTTTGCTACATGGTGTCGTACCGATCGGGTCAATAACCGCTGCCAGGGTTTTCTTGCGAAATGTTTTTCGTCCTGCGAAAATTAGAGTAGTTAGCCCTGTTGATGACCGTCTACCTTCTTTCATGACTCAAACACCTTCTGACCGTATTGATGAGACTCATCGGGACTTCGTGGCCGCGCTTGCGCGCGGCCTCTCGGTGATCCAGGCCTTTAGCGAAAATCAGCCGGAAATGACGTTGAGCGAGGTCGCCCAGGCAGCGCAGATGAACGTCGCCACTGCCCGGCGTGCGCTGCTCACTCTGCACTCGCTCGGCTACGTCGGTATGCAGGGCAAGCGTTTTCTGTTGCTGCCAAAAGTGTTGTCGCTCGGGGTGGCATATCTGCGCTCGATGAATTTTAAGGACCTGGTCAATCCCTACCTGCAGGAAGTCGCGGACGAATATCGTGATTCCGTGTCCTTCGCGGTCCTCGATGGCGACGACGTCGTCTACCTGGCCCATGTACCCAGCAAGCGCAGCATCACGCGACGGGCGTCCGTGGGCTATCGGCTGCCTGCCTTCTGCACGTCGCTCGGGAGGATCTTGCTGGCCAACCAGTCGATCGAAGAACAGCAGCGTCTCCTGGCGCGCGCGCCTTTTCCGCAATATACGGCTAAAACCGTGGTCCAGCGTGACGACCTCGCCCGGGAATTCGCAAAGGCCCTGACCGACGGTTTCGCCACCCAGCAGGATGAGATCGAAATGGGCGTGGTGTCGATCGCGTTGCCGGTCTGCGATCCCCAAGGTAACGTGATCGCTGCGATCAACTGCTCCTCCGAGACAGACCGCACCACGATCGAGGATTTGATGGCCACGCGCCTGCCGGCCTTGAGGGAGGCGCGGGCCCATATCGAATGGGCGCTTCGCAGGGCGCCTGCTCTTGTCCATTCGATCCGCTCATCCTGGCGCGCGACGTAGTTCCATTGCCAACCAGGACGATAAGCTAGTCAGCTCAGCTGGCGCTGATGCGGCATGGAACGCGCGTTACGCGATCTCGCACGCAAGCGGCTGCAACTTGTGCAGCAACGAACGCTGCACATCCTGAGTATTGAGAGCCTGCTGGCCAGACAGATCAATCTGCGGATGAACGGCGAACACATCCAGCGAATGGACGATGCAGCGGTACGCGCACTTGCGCTACCGGCACATGTCGAGCGCGCGATGATGGCCAACATGGGTGTGCTGCGCTCGCAACATTGCTTCGTTTTACGGCAGCTGACGCTTGCGATTGTTTCGCTAGGCGAAAAAATATGCGCCAGGGGAAATACTGATTGACGCGGTTAGGGGTCGTCTATAGATTTCGACTAGCGCATAAAAATGCACGTAGCGAACAAATGAGCCGTCTGCAAGGTCCTTAGCCCGGAGTTGCCGGCCACATATTCGCGCGCTGAATACTCGACGAAAATCTATTAGCATGGAGCCGAATATTGAAGTCTGCTGAGCGCCCTACGACGGCCATTGCATGTGCCTTTCCCGATCGCGTCATCGTCCGTGATGAGGATCTTTGCTCCTCGCTGATCGGGCATCTCTCCCTCACTGAATATTTCCACCCATGAATGAGTTCTTGAATTTCGCTCCACTTCTCGTCGACCCGCCCACTGTCTCCGGTTTCGCCACCACTTCGTGGGGCGAGCACGCACGCGTGCGCCTCCGCGGCGCCCAGACCGATGGGCGCTTATCGATGCTCGTTTATGAATGTCCCGCAGGCTTCGGACCAGTGCGCCATCTGCATCGTGACGACGATGAGATCCTCCTGATGGAGCGAGGCACTATCGCGGTGTGGACGCCGCTCGAATGCCGCACAGCCGGGCCTGGCGATGTGGTCATGCTGCCCAAGGGCGTGCCGCACGCCTGGCGCTCATACGGCGACGAGCGGGTCCGGTTCCAGGTGATCGTGACGCCCGGAGAGTTCGAGCCGTTCTTCGAGCGCATCGTTGAGCGGAACCTTACTCTCGCGGATCAGGCTGAGCTCGTCACGGTCGCATCCGAGGCTGGGATGGATATCATTGGCCCAGCGTTGAACGATGAAGAAGTCGCGGCGATCCGCGCCGGCGGGCGCGTCTGAAAGCAGCGCTCTTCCGCCTTGAGGTTCTCGAGAGCCGCGCCGTCGCCACGGCGCTGGCAAGCCCGACGGAGGCCGGCAATGGCCTCGTTCATGGCAGCATACCTCTGCGCGGCGTGCGTTCCGGTGCAACCTCGGCGGCTGCATCAAGCCTTTGAATAAGCGGCCGATGTGCCGCGACAATGTGTGAATTGGAGATGTATTAGTGACTGAGAGCCTCAAACAAGCCTGCGACGCCGTACTGTCCCGCGTCGTTGCGGGCCAGCCGCGTCTGCCGGGCGTGGTGGCAATGGTGACTGACCGCGCCGGCACGCTGTATGCCGGTGCCGCTGGAGAGCGGATCCTCGGCAGCGGCGTGCCGATGACGACCGACACGGTCTTCGCGATGTATTCGGCCACCAAGGCGATCGCCGCCACCGCAGTGCTTCAGCTCGCGGAGGCGGGCCGGCTCGATCTCGACGCACCGGCGAAAGCCTACGTGCCGGAGCTCGGCCAGCTTGAGGTGCTCGAGGGGTTTGACGCCGACGGCAAGCCGGTTCTGCGCGCGCCGAAGCGAGACATCACAACCCGCATGCTCCTTCTTCACACCGCCGGGTTTGCCAACGACGTTTTCAACGAGACCTATCTGCGGTTGCGACAGAGCCTCGGCCTGCCGTCAACGGGCACGGCCAGGAAGGCGTCCCTGATGATGCCGCTCCTCTTCGATCCCGGCGATCGCTGGGAATACGGCAGTGGGGTCGACTGGGCGGGGCAGGTCGTCGAGGCGATTGCCGGAAAGCGTCTCGGCGAGGTGATGCAGGAGCGGATCTTCGCGCCGCTCGGCATGACGAGTACGGCATTTACTCTCACGCCATCAATGCGCGAGCGGCTGGCACGTGTGCACCAGCGCGGCGCCGACGCATCGCTGGAGCCGCTGATGAATTTCGGGCCTACGGCGAACCCCGAGGTGGATATGGGCGGCTCCGGGCTCTACGGGACCGTCGAAGACTACATCAGGTTCATCCGCATGTGGTTGAATCACGGGATGGGCGATCACGGCCGCGTGCTGAAGCCGGAAACCGTCGCCATGGCCGTGCAGAACGGTCTCGGCGATAAGAAGATCAAAGCGTTGCCCGGCGTGATCCCGTCGCTTTCCAACAACGCTGAATTCTTTCCCGGCATGTCAAAATCCTGGGCTCTCAGCTTCATGCTCAACGACGAGGCCGCGCCGACCGGGCGCCCTGCGGGCACACTCGCATGGGCGGGGCTCGCCAATTGCTATTTCTGGATCGACCACACGACGCAGGTCGGCGGCTTCTGGGCGACCCAGATCTTTCCCTTTGTCGACGCGACCGCCATCGGCGGATATCTCGATTTCGAAACGGTCGTCTACGAGGTTGTGTCTCGATAAGGCGGCAGGACGAGCGAGCCCCAATATGATTAGGAATGCTTACATAGTAAGCGAATAGAACTGCGCGGCAACCGTTCGGTCGACGTCGTCGTTCATCTGCCCCTTGCGGATCATGTGCATGAGTTCGATGCCGGCGAGGTTGATGGGCGCACGCCGGAAATCTTTGAAGCCACCCACAGCTGCCCTTCGAGCTGGCGCGACCTTACGGCGGCTTGCCGGCTGAGAACGGTCACTCGAGCGATCGAGTTGGCCGGCAACAGTCCTTGTCCGCCATCCTGGTCGTCTGCACCGTCTGCACCTCTGAGTTGAGAGAGTTTCGCACGGAGATGGCAATTGGGAGAGCTCCGCGACCTACGCCCCAAAGGGCTAGCCCGCGGTTGCTGCCGTGGGATGTCCAAGTCCGCCGGCCAGCGCACTTACCGCTGCGTTCACAGTTCGGGGGGTATTACTCTACGGAATAACCGCGATTCCGTGCCCGACACTACCGCACACTGCCGACGAGGCTATACGCGCGCTTCGCGGTCGCCCTTCGCGCGTTCGACGATGTGATTTTCACTTTTCGGGGGATGGGCGCTTTTAGCCTTCGACACACACACAAGCAGGGCGCCCAAAGGGGGACCAGGTATCGACCCGGGCGTGGTTATCGGCCAATCCGCTTCGCGAACCGGACGCGCTTCGATGGCAGGTTATAAACGTGGGTACGAGCCATCATTCTCCGATCGACACGAACGACCGGCCTGCGTCGGCGAAAAAAACGGGCATCGCGCGTGACTTGCGCAATGCCCGCGGTGCTTTTTGTGGCGCTCCGTTTCGCAACCCGCGCCGCTAAAGCTACTTCAAAACGCTCACTGAATCACCCGCGTCACACCTCGGCCACGCGGATCGGCAGCGGCTTCCGGCGTATCGCCGTTGACCTTGATTGCCTGGATGTCGCCGCTGAAATCCTGCCCCTTCAGCGTGTAGCCCTTGGCTTCGATCTGCTTGGCGAGCTCGCCGTCGATCGGCTTGTACGGCTCCCAGAAGATCGTGTTCGGCGGCAACAGCTGGTGATGGAAGCGCATCGCGCCCACGGCTTCCGGCAACGGCATGTTGAAGTCGTAGATGTTGGTGATCACCTGGAAGATCGACGTGAAGATGCGCGAGCCACCCGGAGTGCCGATCACGAGCGACACCTTGCCGTCCTTCGTCAGAATCGTCGGGCTCATCGACGACAACGGGCGCTTCTTCGGTGCAATCGAATTCGCGTCGCTGCCCACCACACCGAACATGTTCGCGACACCCGGCTTCGCGGAGAAGTCATCCATCTCGTCGTTCAGCACGATACCCGTGCGATCCGCCACCACACCCGAGCCAAAGTAGCCGTTGATAGTGTACGTGTTCGACACGGCATTACCCCACTTGTCGATCACGGAGAAGTGCGTGGTTTCCGCTTTTTCCGGCATCGTTGTGCCCAGCCCCGGCTGCACGCTCTTCGTATCCGACGGCGTATTCGGGTTCACTTCCGCAGCACGCTTGGCGATGTATGCGTCGTCGGTCAGTTGCGCGACCGGCACCTTGTAGAAGTCCGGATCGCCGAGATACTGCGCGCGATCGGCGAACACGCGCTTCTCGATTTCAGCGATCAGATGCACATACTGCGCGGAATTGAGCGTGACGTCCTTGAAATCGGGTGCGATGTCGGCCTTCATCTTCAGCAGTTGCACGAGACCAATACCGCCCGAGCTCGGGGGCGGTGCAGTAATCACGCGATAGCCGTTCCAGTTCGCCTGGATCGGCTGGCGCCACACCGCCTTGTACTGCTGCAGATCGGCCTTCGTAATCAGACCGTGACCGCGCATGGACACCGCAATCAGATCAGCCGTCTTGCCCGAGTAGAAGTCTTTCGCGCCTTGATCCGAAATGCGCGTAAGCACCGCGGCGAGATCGGGCTGCTTGAAGTTGACGCCCTGCTTCAGGTTGCCGAAGTAGGTGTCGAAGTTGGTCGTGCCGGCAAAGTCCTTCGCGGCGTCGTCGCGGCGTTGCTGCAATTGCTCGCTGACCTCGAAGCCGTCGCGTGCGTAGTGAACCGCCGGTGCGAGCACCTGCTTCCATTTGAGCTTGCCGAAGCGGCGTTGTGCTTGCCACATGCCGTCGACGGTGCCCGGCACGCCGACCGCGCGATAGCCGAACAAGCTCATCCCTTTGATGACTTCGCCCTTGTCGTCGAGATACATGTTCTTCGTCGCGGCCAGCGGCGCACGCTCGCGGTAGTCGAGGAAGTACGGCTTGCCATCGACATACAGCGTCATGAAACCGCCGCCGCCGATATTGCCCGCCTCTGGATACGTTACGGCAAGCGTGAAGGCAATCGCGACTGCCGCATCGACGGCGTTGCCGCCTTCCTTGAAAATTTGCTCCGCAGCATCGGCGCTGTACTTGTCTGCAACCGCGATCGCCGATGCGGTGAGAACGGCCGGTTGCGCTTTGGCAGGCGCCTTCGCAAAGGCCGGTGTGGCTTCCAGAAAACAGCTCGAAACAGATACGAGTGCGACCAGCGCAAGTCCGCTCACGGACGATTTGTTGTTGCGGAACAATCTCATCGGATAGCCTCCATGACAATTTCCCACATGATGGTGAAAACCACTGCCTTGGGCTTATAACATGCCGACCGGCGATTTGCGAAGCCACAGCACGGTTGTGGTGCATGCTGCAGTGCACCGGAAGCTCCATGCCGAGGCGAGTTGCGTCCTGTTTGCCTTTGACCGTTCGCCGGGATAGATCCTGGTGTTAGGCGATGGGACGCTCAGGCTCCACTGAGCGCGGCAGTGCGTCGTCGGGAAAGTGAACGGCGGCTTTTCGCTGAGGTTGGGACGCTTAAAGAAATTCACTGAAGGACAGCAACGGGTCGCGTGCTGCCGATCGAAACCCTGCGAGTCTGAAGCCGTTTATGCCGACTGCATGAGGCAGCACGCGGCCGAGGGTGTGTCAAAACGCAAAATCACTAGGTTTTAGGGGGTGCTTTACCCCTCCCGAGGTGTCGCGAGGCCGATATAGGGCGTTCTGACAAGCCGTTTCTTGCGCTGAGCCGAAGCGGCGTGCGTTTTGACACGGTCTGGGCCACCAGCGGCCGTTCGGCCTTCGACTCGGTTGGACATTCGAAAGTCCGTTTCGCCCGGTTAAGGGACGTTTCGTCGCCAATCGATTTAATGCTATCTTCGACGTCCACTACAAACCGGGGAATCAATAATGTTCCGCTTCGTGGCTGGTTGGACCCTGGATAACTTGAAGACCCCGTGGAACCGCCTTTTACGTGAGCGGTCAGCGATCCTTCTAAACCTGCAGGCATGGTGCAAGATTGCAGGCGCAACTATGGGCCATGTACTGGCTATCATGGTTGCCCTCGCCCTCTATTGGGCGCTAACAAAATGGCTTCCACCGACGGTGAATATCGCCGACTTGGATTCCGCTATTCAGTTACTCATCCAAGTATTGGCTGTAGCCGGCGCCATTATGCTTGTCGGTGTTACGGTGTATGCGTCGTCCCACGACATTTCCGATACCGTTGAGCAAATTGGACAGCAGTTGCAAGAGACTACGACTCCGTTTATGGAGCACTTCTTCGAACGTAAAAATGGAAGGAAGCTGAACACATATTCCTTCCGACGCCTATTGACTCGTGCTCTTGTGGATTTACAGCTGTGCTTTTATCGCGATACCGAAGATAAACGAAAGCCGTATTTTGTACTTCGAGAAAGATGGGATGGCGTCTGGTACTGGGTTCATGAATCACCGTTCGTTGATTTAGAAACCGTGCACGCTGGCGTGGTGCAGGCTTATCACGAAGTGGTAGTGATGGCACATGAAACACTCAAACATGTGCAAGCCATCAGGGGCCACCGGCTAAACCTTGTCGACTTGGGTCAGGGCACTCTGGGGTCAACTTCGTTCCTCAAGGGATTTAAGAAGGCTGAATTTGCGAAGCTGGGACGCTTACCAAATACCATGACCGTGGACCAGACCCTGAATATCATCCGCTTGGCTCTGTATTCAGAGCACTACATGAACGAGGAATTTCAGAACCACCGGGAAATGATTGACTGGGAACCGATGGTGGCTACTCATTTCTACCTCGTCTATGTCGACTATCTACGCAGCCTTGTTCACCTAATCGGGAAGTTGCAGCTTTTAAGATTTCGAAATGTTGCATTAAGGTTTCCGGTTGCACAGGAGGCCGATCAGGAAACTGTCGGAAATTTGACTGGGTACCCCGTAATCAACGCATGCCATGAGCAGCTTCAGACCATACACAAAAGGATCGTCTCGGTTCATGGCGTAGCGAGATACTTTGCCAACCTTAGACAATCGTCCATTCCCGGCATAGGAACAGCCGTAGTCGCGCTATTTTTGATGCTTGTCGCTTGGCCGTTTATCAAGCAATCGCTGCATACACCGATTGCGCAGGCGCACCTCTTCTCTACACTTTATTCCTTAGGTGTAGGGCACTGTTCGAAAGTGCGGTGTTTTTGAGCGGCGCGCTATGGGGCAAGAGTAGCGTAAGAAGACGCTGACTGCGTATGCCGATCACATGAGGCAGTAA
>NZ_JARESU010000236.1:0-8172 GCF_046027075.1 Paraburkholderia sp. RL18-085-BIA-A
TCCACTGAGCCCGCTGTTTGGAAGTCAGTCCTTTCAGCACGATAATGCAATGGTGAATACACCGTTTTTCGCTTGCGCCCGCAATTTGCACCACAGCCAGCATGTGCACATAGCGGGAATACACCGCTCATATGACATATCGCGTCGCACCTTCTGTCTCAGTGCCGATCAAAGCGTTCGCCGATCATCTCCTCGCTCTTGGCCCAGAGCGCCTGGGCGTACTCCGAATCAACTGCATACGGCATGACGCCGGGACTCATCGGGCTGATCGGTCCGTGAATAACCTGCGATACCTGGCAGTCCTCGCAGTAGCGGCCACCGATCTCTTCGGCCCCGGCAACGATGGCGGCCCAGACCGAAGTCGCCGCCCCTTGGGGAACCGTCTTGAATCGGAAGGGTGGCTGCCCTTTGGCGGTCAACTGGGCATTGATCTGCTTCACAACCTTGTCGACCTCGTCAGGTTTCATATGGCGGTCGAGTTCAGTTTTGATCACGCCTGGGTGCAGCGCTGTCGCTCGTACCCCGTGCGCTCGATGTCGGCGATCAAACTCCACCGCGAATAGGATGTTGGCGGTCTTGGAGCGGCCATACGCGATCCCCGGATCGTATGGCGTGCGGTCGAAATTGGGATCCTCGAGGTCGACATCTGAGTTGCGATGGCCGGAAGACGCGAGGATCACCAGCCGCCCTCCTGGCGCAATCAACGATGCAATGCGATTCACAAAGACAAAATGCCCGAGATGATTGGTTCCAAATTGCGTCTCGAAGCCATCGGCGGTGTGCCCAAACGGCGTCCGCATCACGCCGGCACTGGCAATCACCGCATCGAAGGGCCGCCCCTCGCAATTCAGCGCTTCCGAGCAGGCGCGCACGCTATCGAGCGAGGCGAGGGCCTTGATGCACGAACAACCGGGCAAAGACTGGAGCCTCCTCGAGCTGGCGAAGGCCGCAGGTATGTCACGCGCGACCTTCGCCCTTCATTTCAAGGCAGCGGCAGGCGTCGGTCCGCTCGGCTATCTGACCGAATGGCGCATGCGCCTGGCGGAGCGTGCGCTGTGTCAGGACGGTGTCTCAATTGCCAGGCTCGCTGAGTCGCTCGGCTACGCGAGCGAGAGCGCATTTAGCCATGCGTTCAAGCGCGTCACCGGTCGCGCACCCAAATGGGTTCGCCGCAAGACGGAGGTTGCCGCAAGCACGTCAACCTGACCTGGAACTCATCTAGCAGCATCGGATTGTCGACGATTCGTAGCCGCTGTCGAATGTCTCAAACTGGCCGCGTGCTCCCTCACGCCGTCGGCATCAACAGCTTCAGTTCGCCAGGTTTCGATCGGCAGCACGCGACCCAGGTCGTGTGGAAACCCGTTGGAATTACAACGCGACGCGTGACCGCGGCCCCCAGCGGCGCGTTTGGCTGCCTTTGCGGCTATCATGGCGACGACGAGAAGGCGAGCCTCTCCGATGCGTTCCAGACGAGTTTAAGGGCTTTGTTTCAGGACCTATGGGGTGCTCACCCGGCACCAGCGCTGCCGCGTTGATCCATGCCTCGACGCTGTCCCGGATCTGGTCAGTAATCTCGAACTGAACCGGCCGTTGAGTTTTCTCCTGCATGATCGTCGCCCGGCTGGCGATGTGATGCCCGTGGCAAACGTCACAAACTCGCAGCCTCGTGAGATCGCACCCGTTCAAGAATCTTCACAATCTCGCCACGCGTATCGATTTGCCGATACTGCTTCCCCAGCGCCGATGCACGAGCGCGATACCGCGGCTCGCCGGGCACACGGCGAATTGCATCGCGTAATGCGTCCGGCGTCGGATTATTGGTCTTGAGGTCGATACCGACGCCTGACCATTCGACCCGCGCATTCACGTCTGCCTTGTCTTCAGTCATGCCCGCCGTCACCAATGGAATACCGAAACTCAATGCCTGATTCACGCTGCCGTACCCGCCGTTGGTGACGAACACATCGACCTTTGGAAGCAGCCACTCGAACGGCAGATAACTCGCGAGACGCGCATTGGACGGAATCGGCCCCGGTATCGCCTCGATAGATCGCCCGCCGGCGGTGACGACGACCAGCAGGTCTGGCTGGTCTGCGAGCGCAGCGAGTGTCGGCATGACCAATTGTCCGAAATCATGATTGGAAAGCGTTCCCTGCGTGACCAATACGATTTTGCGCGGCCCGTCCAGTTCATGAGCCCACGACGGTATCGGCGCCTGACCCGACACGATCGGGATCGCGCCGACAAATTGCACCGACGCCGGCAGATCGGAACGCGGGAACTCGAATTCCGGCACGGTCAACTGAAGATGGACATCCGGAAGTTTGACTACGGCATCGAGGATGTTCATCGACATCGGTTCGACTTCCATGCTCGCGAGCAGCCCGTTCAGATGACGCCCGAACGGCTCTAGAAACATCTGATCCACCTCGGCCGCGATCGCCTCATAGTCCTGCTTGCTTGCTGGCGGAAGACCCATGTTGCACGGCGCATTGTCGTCGCGGTGGCAAAGCAGACAGGTTGTTCCGCAATACACGATCGCAGGACGCGAAGCGCGAGGACCGAGCAGCATCGGCAGAACGCCGAGGAACAGGTTGTCCGTGAGGATAACGTCCGCGGAGAAATTCTTGAGGACCCTTTGAAGGCTTTTGTACTGGTCGGGCATTGGGTCGGCAAAGACCCGCTCGAAATAGAAGCGAGTCATCGGGAGACCAGGTGGAATGGACGTGAAGTCGGGAAAGGCAGCGGCGAAGTCCCGCAGATCAACATCTGCGACACCTTCGAACGGCGCGAAGGTGGCGCCCATACGTTCAATGCGGTCACGCAAGACAGTCGCCGACAGGCCGACGAGTTCATGACCCTGCTCGACCAGGGTGCGTCCGATCGAAAGTAGCGGGTTTAGATGACCCATTAACGGGACCGACGAGATCAGAATCTTCATGTTCCTGTCCTTTTGAAAACTGCATCAGGTTTCGTAGAGATGTATCGACACCGGCGTCATGTTCGACATTGTTGCCGTTGCAGCAGAATCAAATGGCTAACACATGGTGTAGCGTCATTACTGGAGTAGGGTTTCCAGGACGACGTTCGCGTACCGACTTGAGGGAGAGTATTCGCACACTCGCCGGTTCTAAGCGCAACGAGAACGATCACAATGCGTAGCCGGGCTTTCATGAAGCACGCAATGTTCGTTAAGACTTAATCCCCCGCAACAAGCGGACTCAGCGATAACAGATCCTCCTGTGTGGGGAGCGCGGTCATTCTGGAAGGGAGTATGTTCACGCTCGATCCGGCATCGCCGCGGGCAGGACGGTAGGGGCTAGCGGCACAACTTGAACGCGGCTTGCCGTTCGAACCGTGCGGTCATTATTGAAAAGTACGGGTGACGGCGCCGTTGCCCGCAGATTTCAAATTTGTTATCAACGGATGAGGCAAGCCGCCATTCAATGCGAAGCTGCCGAGCAGCGACTCGACGCCTGAATAGACGGTCGCGCGCCCAAAGCTCAAAGCGTCATGTGAGTCGATATGGCGCTCCTGCCGGGGAGTGGACGTCTACGATCGCCGACCCATGCGACCACCGCTTGGGGGTAACGGCCGTTTCTAGATTCATGCCCCGAGGCAGATGCGGCGTTGGAAGTCGTCGCGAGATCCCTGCACGAAGTGGTCAGTTTCCTCGTTGGTCTGGTGACGCCGGGCGCCTGTCTCATTAAGCTCCAAGTGTACGATACGCTTCTGCAGTCCCACACCACATATGCTAGGGTGTCTCGTTTCGTGCGCTGAGCCAGCGCTTGAACTGGCTCCAAACGACGCATTGCCGGAACAGCAAAAGCATGGAAAGACACGACATTAGATTAAAAGAAATCCGCGGCTTCCACGTCGGTGGCGCACTGCACAGGCTGGTTGGCTTTAAGAGTGAAGCTGTTGCCCGGGTGGAGGGCGATACGCCAACCGTCATTGACATGAACGGCGACCACATGGCAGGTCAAATGTATGCCACGCATTACCGGCAGGCCGAACCGGAATTCGTGCTGCCGTTACTGCTGTGGCACGGCGGCGGCCTAACTGGCGCCTGCTGGGAAGACACGCCCGATGGTGGACAGGGATGGTTGGATTACTTCCTGCGCCATGGATTCGACGTGGTGGTCTCGGACGCGTTCGAAAGAGGGCGCGCATCCTGGCCCCCCTACCCGCAATTTCTCGGGCAAGGACCGGAACATCGTTCGCTGAACGCCGTTTGGCATCATTTCCGTTTTGGTGCAGCAGGCACGTACCCACCGATCCTTGAAGCCCGGAGCGCCCGGAAGATGGCTTACCCGGGACTGCAATTCAGCATTGAGCATCTGGAGCAATTCGGTCGTCAGTTCGTGCCACGCTGGGTGGGCACTGAAGACCTCGCGCTTAAAGCGTACGGAGCGCTCCTTCAAAAGATAGGGCCGTGTGTAGTGATTGGTCATAGTCAGGGCGGCTACTACGCACTGCAGTGCGCCCGCCTGTTTCCGGAATTGGTTAAGGCTGTAGTGGCCGTCGAGCCCCCGGCTGTGCCAGGAGCCGTCAACGCATCCGTCGTGTGCTGCCCCCATCTGTTCATATGGGGGGACTACATTCATGGCAAAAGCGAGACCTGGTCCCGCTACTTCCGGGTCGTCGAGGACTACCGCCGGGGGTTAAGCGACTCGGGGACGCTGGCTGAGGTCATGGAGCTACCTGCGCTAGGCGTACGCGGCAATAGCCACATGCTGATCATGGACCGCAATAACCAACTCATAGCGAAGCTGGTGCAGGATTGGCTGACGCGGATTTCGAATTGAATCGACAGTTTTCATGGTTTTGGTAATCATATAGCCGGCCTCCCTCCGTTCGATGCGAACGGCTGGCGTAGAGATCATGGTGCGAACACCGACGTGACGCACAGGAGGCCGGCATGGGCAAGTCTAGTGGAATTGACCTGCACTCGAACAACATCAGGCTGACGAAAGAGCCAATGGACAGATCGAGTTCGTTCGCCGTAATCACGGCGAGCTGCGCGAGGGTGGCGAACACGATCGGAACGCCGAGGTTCAGCAGCATGACGCCACCGAAATAGCTAAGCGTGTTAGGTTGGATGATCGCCATCGGCACGAGAATCGCGACGAGCGATGCGAACGGCAGGATCGAGCGCAGATCGCGCGGCCCCCGCAGCGGACTCAGGACTGCTTTCATTCTGTCGCCTCCTCGAAGCTGGCCGCGAGCAGCGCCTCTTCGGTACACTCGGCCGCGCTCAGTTCTCGCGTTATCCGGCCTGAACGGAAAATTCTAACCGCTATCAGGCAGTTGGCCGGGTCGGCATTCGCTATCGTTTTTGAAAAACAGCGCATTCTCAGATAACGAGCGGGCAAGAGAAGAATCGAGTCCGGCACCGCCTTTGTGTGTGTGCCCGGACGCACCTCGTCGCGAACGGTTAGCCGGTGAGTCAGGTCCCGCTGAAATCGAACCGGTCCAAGTCCATGACCTCGACCCACGCGACCACGACGTCGCACACGAACTTGTCCTTGCCGTCGTCGCTTGCATAGACCTCGCCCAGCGCGCGTAGCACCGCGTGCGAGCCGAACATTAGATCGACGCGTGAGCCAGTCCATTTCTTCTGGCCGCTCCTGCGATCGAAGCCTTCGATCCCGTCGCGCCGCGTCCGATGTCGGCGTCCACTCAGTGTCCACGTCGAGCAGGTTGCTGAAAAATTTATTCGTTAGCGTTTCCAGCCTGTCGGGGAACATGCGCGAACGCGTCGTCTCGGTAAGTGCGCTGATCATGACGACAGCAGTGATAGCAAGGCGTTTCATAGCAATTTTCCTGGTGAGTTTTGCGTACCGACATTAAGGAGAGCGCCAGCTCGATATTTCTAATTCCACCAGTCTGGATGATTCGATTTTCAACTTCCACCGGAATACAAAGCTTATTGTCAGCACCCGAATCGAGATTCAATCTCGCACCGGCAATGGAATATCTCCGCGCGTACCGTGTTCGATCTATGCAGGGGAAGGAACACTATTCGGACACATGGTCGAACAGGAGAAAACGTGCTTGCCGCTAAACCCTCTCTTCTCAAGCGCATATGGGTATCGCTGCCCGCTGGCGCACTGGCGATACGGGCGAACACTGCGTTGCTTCAGGCAACAGATCAGGTCGGCATCGTAACTGCTCGCGGTGGATTGCTCACGCTGGTGAACCGTGCAGTTGATATCCCCGGCCGGGCACTCGCCACGAACTGGCAGTTCCAGCAGGCGTTCCACGTATGCGTAGGAATTGGTATGGCTGTCTTCTATGCGTTGATCGTCAGAGATCCGCGCAATCGCGTTGTCGGAAAGAGCCTGCTTTACGCCACGTTGGTCTGGCTGGCAAATGCTCTGGTTGTTCTACCGCTCATCGGGCAGGGACTTGCCGGGACGCGCGTTCTCTCGATTATTGGCATCGAGTACTTCGCGCAGGCGCACACGATCTTTTTTGTTCTTAGCGGTCTGTTGCTCGCGAGGTTCTCTGAAGACTAGCAGGAAGCGAGCAGGAAAGAGAAGAGGAGAGAGGGGCTCTGCAATGGCTTTCCCGTCGATGCAATTCGTCGCGATTTCACCTGCAGGCTAAAGGATAACCGCTCCAGACAGTGACAAAGATGCGCTGCGCCAGCGTCGGTCAATGCGCCGGGCAGCGCTCAGCTGAACTCGGCTCAGCTGCCGCCGAAGTAGATGTTGCAGTAGCTGACGGGGCCGACGCAATCGTCCGAATGCGACGATGACGTATCGCTTCGCTTGTTTCCCGAATCCGTTGTGGCACCAGGAACACCACCCAAACCGCTTTGCTGGCTGGCAGCTGCGTCCTCAGCAGCCACCTTTGCTTCTGCCGCAAGGATGTCGTCCGGGTAATTCGGGTCACTCGCCCTGGCCGGATTATAGCCCGCCTGTTCGAGACGGACGAGGTCCGCCCGAACCTGTGCACGGGTCAGCGGGCCATTGACCGGGCAAAGGACAAGGCCGGTGCCACGAGTGCGCTGATTACGAAAGCATATTTGGCAATCTTGTTCATGATTGGATCCAGATCAGTAGAAGTTAAAAAAGTCACTGTTCGGCATCTGATACGGATCTTAGGATCCGGCGCACTCGATCAAGACGGTACGGATATCAGCTGCTTCATACCTGCAAACACAGCGCTCTCTTTACTATTCCGATCGACTCATAGAATTATTTCGATCCTGCAAAATCACAGGCATGTAATAAAGTATTCTCTCAGCAGTACTGCTGATACCGGCAAATTGGCGATTCACCGCAAGACTTGGATCTCGCAATCAAGAAAAGACCGCTGCACGCCTAAGCATGCAGCGTCTGCCAACCACGTCACAACTCTGGAGGGGTGTCTCTCTCACCCTTCCCCTGGCAACGTGTTACTCGGAGACGGGAGTAAATTGTGCATATACGTCGTGGGAAAGCCTGAGCAGCGTCGCACGTTCGATACCGGCCGAGACTGCGTACCCGTACTGCCCATCGATCCAGTAAAACACTTTCACGGGGCCGTCCTCGTAAAGCCTGAAAGCCGTGGTATTTGAGCTGGCCTTCCGTCGGGACACGCAGAGCGTCACCCTTTCACCCTGGGCGTTCCGGTACATGAACTGGGCCATTGATCCATCTGCATCCGGGAGCAACCGCCCGCCTGCGAGCTGGAAGCCGCTTTGTTCAAGATTGGGCGGACGCACATCAGTACCCATGCGACTCGTCAGCCATTTCACGAAGTCCAGATCCTTGATGCCCGCGCCGGTCTTGGGAATCTCCACCTCAGGCATATAGACTACGTGGGCAAGAGCAGCTTTGCGCACGAAACTGTCCCCCGAATCGTGTCCAGAATAGCGGACATCGTGCAGAGAGGATGCGCGGGTACCGGACCCACTCGCGCTTCCGCCCGTTCCCATACCAGACTGAACGCCGAATCCAATGCCGATTCCCAAAGTCAGCATCGCTGCGAGTGCAGAGAATCTCGGCCAGTTCGCTGCCGGAAGGCGAAACCATTTCGGCGTGGGATCTTGCAAAAGCTCGCGAAAGCGAGCAGGCAGCGGCTCAGCAAGTATCGGATCGTAGCGTTTGTGCAGGAGACTGTTGAGCGAGAAGTAGTCGTCTACACGAACCGCAGCAGCCGGATTTTCATGCAAAAGGAACG
>NZ_JARESU010000237.1:0-8102 GCF_046027075.1 Paraburkholderia sp. RL18-085-BIA-A
CTGCTCTCCCTCGGAGCCGGCGCCCTCGTCGGCGTCATCTATAGCCTGATCAACGTGCGCTCGCCGGCACCACCGCTCATCGGACTGCTCGGTCTGCTCGGCATGCTGGGCGGCGAGCAGGTGATACCGGTTGCAACGCGCCTCCTGTCAGGCACCACCCTGTCGGCCGCATGGCGCGACGCCCATTGCACGAGCCACGTCTTCGGCATACTGCCGGGCCGCCAGGCTTCAGAACAGGCGCGACGCGAGACGGCCGACACCGAGGAGAACCGCTCATGACTACCTCTCACACCGTTCCCGATCTCATACTGCGCAACGGCCGCTTCACGACGCTCGACCGCGCGAAGCCGGTCGCGAGCGCCGTTGCAATTCGGGAAGGCAGGTTCGTTGCCGTCGGCGACGACGCCGAAGTTGTGCCGCTTGCCGGTGCGACGACTCGTGTGATCGATTTGAAGGGTCGACTGGCTCTGCCTGGTCTCATCGACAACCACACGCACGTCGTACGCGGCGGGTTGAACTTCAATATGGAGCTGCGCTGGGACGGCGTGCGCTCGCTCGCCGACGCAATGAACATGCTCAGGCGCCAGGTCGCGGTCACGCCACCGCCGCAGTGGGTGCGTGTGGTTGGCGGTTTCACCGAGCAGCAGTTCGTCGAGAAGCGGCTGCCGACCATCGAGGAGTTGAACGCTGTCGCGCCGGATACGCCCGTCTTCATCCTTCACCTCTACGACCGGGCGCTGCTGAATGCGGCCGCGCTGCGCGTCGTCGGCTATACGAAGGACACGCCCGAGCCGCCGGGTGGCCAGATCATGCGCGATAGCCAGGGCAACCCGACCGGGCTGCTGCTCGCGAAGCCCAATGCGGCGATTCTCTACGCGACGCTCGCGCGGGGGCCGAAGCTGCCGTTCGACTATCAACTGAATTCGACGCGTCACTTCATGCGCGAGCTGAACCGGCTCGGCATCACGGGCGTGATCGACGCGGGCGGCGGCTTTCAGAACTACCCGGACGACTACGAGGTCGTCCAGAAGCTGGCCGATGAAGGACAGATGACCATCCGGCTCGCCTACAACCTGTTCACGCAGAAGCCGAAGGCGGAGAAGCAGGACTTCCTCGACTGGACCAGGACCTCGAAATACAAGCAGGGGGACGACTACTTCCGGCACAACGGCGCGGGAGAAATGCTCGTCTACTCCGCCGCCGACTTCGAGGACTTCCGTGAGCCGCGCCCGGACATGCCGCCGCAGATGGAAGGCGAGCTCGAAGAAGTGGTGCGCGTGCTGGCCGAAAACCGCTGGCCGTGGCGCCTGCATGCCACTTACGACGAGACGATCAGCCGGGCGCTCGACGTCTTCGAGAAGGTCAACCGCGATATTCCACTAGCGGGCATCAACTGGTTCTTCGACCACGCGGAGACGATCTCGGAACGCTCGATGGACCGTATCGCCGCGCTTGGCGGCGGCGTGGCGGTGCAGCATCGCATGGCCTATCAAGGCGAGTACTTCGTCGAGCGCTACGGGGCGGCAGCGGCCGAGGCCACGCCACCGGTCGCGAAGCTGCTCGAGAAAGGTGTGAAGACCTCAGCCGGCACCGACGCGACGCGGGTCGCTTCTTACAACCCCTGGGTCTCGCTTGCGTGGCTAGTGACCGGCATGACGGTAGCCGGTCTGCGTCTCTATCCGCGGCGCAACTGCCTCGACCGCGAGACGGCGCTGCGCATGTGGACGGAAAAGGTCACCTGGTTTTCCAACGAGGAGGGCAAGAAAGGCCAGATTGCAGTCGGCCAGTTCGCCGATCTGATCGTGCCCGACCGCGACTACTTCGCCTGCGCGGAGGACGAGATCGCGCAGACGACATCGGAACTGACGATCGTCGGCGGACGTGTGGTGTACGGCGTGGGCGAATTCGGTCCTCTCGACGACAGCGCGCCGCCGCCCGCGATGCCCGACTGGTCGCCGGTGCGCCGGTTCGGCGGCTTCGCGGCGTGGAAGGACGCTGCGGGCTCGCGCGGCCAAGGCGAATCCACGTTGCAACAGGTCGCCGCCGCGGCGTGCGGGTGCTCAAGCGCCTGCTCGGTGCACGGCCACAGTCACGCGCGCGCATGGTCGGGCAATGCGCCGGCCTCGGACCTGAGCGCATTCTGGGGCGCGCTCGGCTGCGCCTGCTGGGCGGTCTGACGTGAGCACCCTCAAAACACGCAATCCCGAGTGGGTGAGCACGATCCTCGGATGGCGCTGGCTCCTGCCGGTGGCGCGCGCAGCGCTGGTGTCCGCGTACGTCCTCGGCGGCGTAACCAAGCTCGTGCATTTTTCCGCGGCCGTCGCCGAGCAGGAGCATTTCGGGCTTCGTCCGGGATGGCTCTGGGCGACGCTCGCGATCGTTGTCGAACTTGGCGGGTCGGTCTGCGTGATCGCGAACCGGCTGGTCTGGTTGGGCGCGGGCGGGCTGGCCTGCCTGACGGCCATCGCCATGCTCGTCGCCAACGACTTCTGGAACGCGGCGGGCAACGCGCGCTTTTCGGCGACCAACAGTTTTTTCGAACACCTCGGGCTGATCGCCGCCCTCGTCATGGCGGCGTGGCTCTCCGATCTGGATGGCCGGCGCGTCCATGCACGCTCTCAGCAAAAACACTAAAGGAACGCCAATACCATGCCCATGATCCGTTCCCTGATCGCGACCGCCCTGGTTTCAGCCAGCGTCGCGATGTCGTTTCCCGCCACCGCGACGCCTCCGCTGAAGATGCATCCGGCGAGCCCGATCATCGCCGTCGGACCGCAGTACGATACGACGCACGTCTACGTCGCGCCCGAGGACTTCGACCGTTTCACAGACAGTCTCGTCGCAACCTTCGGTGGCCACAAGTCACAGCAAGGCGTGTTTCAGGTGACGCCCACGCCGAGCCAGACCATGTCGCAGCTTGTCTTCACGCCGGTCGGCACGCTTTCGGTGTTCGGCTTCAAGACGCCTGTTCCCTCGCCGTTCGGCGACGAGCGTACGGGCTATCTCGTCACCGACATGGATGCTGCGGTCAAGGCCGCGAAGGCCCACGGCGCGGACGTGACGGTCGCGACGTTCCCCGACCCCATCGGCCGTGACGCGATCATCGAATGGCCGGGCGGTGTGCACATGCAACTGTACTGGCACACGCAGGCACCGAGCTACGACCCGCTGCAGACCGTGCCGGATAACCGCGTCTACGTGTCGCCGGAACGCGCCGATTCGTTGATCCACAACTTCGTCGCGTTCTCGCATGGCAAGGTCGTGTCCGATGAGCGCAACGCGCCGGGCGTCGAAATCGGCCGACCGGGCGACACGTACCGGCGCGTGCGCATCGAGTCAGGCTTCGGCAAGATGACCGTGCTGGCGACGGACGGCCATCTCCCATGGCCGTTCGGCCGGGAGATGACCGGCTACGAAGTGACGGACTTGGCCGACACGTTGAAAAAAGCCGAAGTCGCGGGCGTGAAGATACTGGTCCAGCCGTTCTCGGCTGACAAGCGCGAGGCGGCGCTCGTGCAATTTCCAGGCGGCTATATCGCCGAGATTCACGCGGCGGCCCATTGATCGCCGGCACGCCGTCGGTCACGGGATTCAAACTATGAAATACGCGGACAGCGCGCCCGCGGCCGTTGCCGGCTATGTGGATACGCTGAGCTTCGTGGCCCTCTTCGGGCTGTTCACACCGCACGTGACCGGCAACTTCGTGCTGACCGGCGCCGCAGCGATGGGCGTGCAGAACACCCACGGACGTTTGATCGCGCGCGCCGGCGTGCCGAATACTGTCATGACCGGTAACGTTACGCAGGCTGTGCTCGATGCACTCGAACTCGTCTCGTCCGAGGTGACGGCGGAGGTGAAGTCAGCGGCTCGCGCGCGCCTTGGTAAGACGCTGCATGCGGTGCGTGCTTCGGCGCAGGCGCGATCGCAGGGGCGCTCGCTTATCGGTACGTCATGTTCTGGGCGCTACTAATGCCTTTTGCGGTGTTGGTCTGGCTGGCCGCCGTCGATCGTGACGAGCCGGGCTTGACGGATTGCGCGGCAGGCACAAAGCCGCGCTGATGATCGGGGAAATTCGCGTGTGTGAAAGCAGGATAATGACTCGGACTGCGACAAGACGAATGTGGCGCAGGCAGCGCTGTGCGCTGTACGTCACGGCGGCGGGAGCGGCGCTTGCCCTGAGTGCTGGGGCGCGTGCGGACGTCGGCACAGCTGCGTCGATGGATACGGCCGCGCCAGCGTGCACGGCACAGCGGCCGCAAGTGATGTTCAACCGGTGGCAGGAGGACTGGTCGGTTCTGGCGAATCCCCGCGTGCCCGCAAAGCCGATGGACGGGCTCAAGTATTTGCCTCTCGGCGGCGATCCGGAATCGTGGCTGTCTCTCGGTGCGAACCTGCGCGAGCGCATGGAGTTCAACGATGCGCCAATTTTCGGTATCAGCCCGGGACTCGCGGACACCTATGTGATCCAGCGCGCGGAGGTGAGCGCCGACGCCCACGTCGCGCAACACTGGCAGTTCTTCGTGCAGCTCGAAGATGCACGCGCGTTCGGCAAGGATGTCGTGACACCTGTCGACAAGAATCCGCTCGACCTGGAGCAGGCGTTCGTCGCGTGGGTCAGTCCGCTGGCTGGCGGAACTGTGAAGCTTCGCATCGGCCGCCAGGAGATGGCGTTCGACTTGCAGCGGTTCATCTCCGTTCGCGACGGCCCGAACGTGCGGCAGGCCTACGATGCCGTATGGGCTGACTATGAGCATGGCAAGTGGCGCTTTATCGGCTACGCGACGCAGCCGGTGCAGTACCGCGACGTCTCGGCGTTCGACGATGTGTCTAACAGGCACCTCACGTTCAGCGGCGTGCGCTTCGAGCATCAGGATACCGGGCCAGGTGACCTCTCCGGGTATTACTCGCGATACAACCGGAGCAATGCGCGGTTTCTCGATGCAAGCGGCAACGAACATCGGGATGTGTTCGACCTGCGGTATGCCGGAAAAACCGGGCACGCCGACTGGGACGTCGAATCGATGGTACAGAGTGGTCATATCGGCAGCAAGCCGATCTTCGCATGGGCGGTTGGCTCGCTTGCAGGCTACACACTGGACGCGCCGTGGTCACCGCGCTTCGGCATCCAGATAGATACGGCATCCGGTGACCGGCATCCCAACGACGGCCGGGTGGAAACGTTCAATCCACTCTTTCCGAATGGTTCCTACTTCACGCTGGCGAGTTATACCGGCTACGCCAACATCATCCACATCAAGCCATCGATTACGCTGAAGCCGTCGAGCCGACTCGCGCTGTTGGCCGCAATCGGTTTCCAGTGGCGCGAGACGACGGGCGACGCCGTGTACCAGCAGGGTAACGCAATCGTGCCGGGTACCGCGGGGCACGGCACCCGGTGGACGGGCATGTACGCGCAGCTACGGGCGGACTGGACGATCGCTGAAAACCTGATCGGCTCGGTTGAGGCCGTCGATTTCCAGGTGAGCAATTCCATCCGGAGCGTGGGCGGCAGCAATGCCGATTACGCTGGCGTCGAACTCAAATATGGCTGGTAATTCGGCATTGTCCTGGAATTTTTTGATATCCGGATTGTGCGGTTGACGCTCTCGGCGAATGCTGCAGCGCAACGGGTGAGTTCGGGAATGACAGGTGAAAAGACTCGACCACTGCAATGCGCCCTTCAATTCGTTCATACGATATGTCAGAAACCTAGCGCTGCTCCGTACGGCCAGACGCTCCTCCGGCGAATGGGCGGGACAATGCAGATTCAAGCCGGAAAGGGCAGTGCCCAATATCCGGTCGGTTGCGGCAGGCTATTTGGCGGGCACCGGCGCGAGCGCTTCGTGCGCACCCGCTGTGCGCTGTGGCGCCTTGTGGACCATCGTAAAATCGTAGTCCACGCCCATCCCGTACGCACCTGATTGCGCCGTGACGATGGCCATTACCGCGTCGTACGTCTCCCTGTGCGCCCTGTCGCGTTGCCATTCCAGCAGTACCTGTTGCCACGTCATTGGCACGGAGCCGGCCTCGATCATGCGCTGCATCGCGTAGTCATGTACGTCTTTCGACGTGCCGCCTGATGCGTCGGCCACCGTATAAACTTCGTAGCTGCCTTCATTCATGGCGGACAGCGAGAACGTGTTGTTGCGGCCATTCGCGGCCAGCGCGTCACGCACCTTCTGGTCATCCCACGAATTCACCGACGTGCGTTTGAGCAACCTCTGTCCCGGAAACACATCCAACAGTTCCCGGGTGCGTGAAACCGGAGAAGCTCTCCCGCTGGACCAGCCCATTGGTCGTCGTGTGCGCGAGAGAAAGGCCGCGTTCGGACATCATCTCGACAACATCGCGCAGGCTCAGTTTGCAACGCACGTACCAACTAACGCATAAGACGATGACTTCGCGATCGAAATGCCGACCTTCGAACAGCTTGTCAATGCTCCTTAGCTTACTCATCAGGGCAATCGCATCAAGAGACCTGCATTCCAAGCACTTGAGCCCGATAGTGTTCATCGAATCCGGCCTTGAGCCGCTTGTTCTTTATGCCGACCTTGGTGGCTTTGTCAGCGCGCAGTAGATTCGACACGATGCGGCGCAGGATCGCGAAGTTTTGTGCTGCATTGTCCACCCGGGCACGACATTGATCCTCGCCAAACGCGACATCGAGCACCCAATGCATGCTGTTTTCGATGGCCCAGTGAGCGCGCACCGCCTCGTTGATCCGTTTCGGGTCAGCGGGCAGGCTGTTCACGTAGTACCGCCGCTCCACCGAAACGCGGCCGTCGATCTCGCGGGTGGCCTCAACCATCGCCACCGAACGCAGGCCGGCCCATTTGCCCTCCTCATCCAGCCAGTCAATCATGTCGGTCGCAACGCACCGGCGCGTCTCGATTCGTCCGTGCACTTTCTTGCCTGTCTGACAGTGCTCAGCGAAGCGCACGCTGCGCAGAGACTGGGTGCGCTGTGCATCGAACAGCTGCACGATCGCTTCATGCAGGGCAGGCTGATTGCCTTTGACCGCAAGCACATAGTCGGCACCTCCAGCCACGATCTTCGCCGCGATCTCCCGCTGGCAACCCATCGCGTCGATCGTCACGATCGCACCCTTGAGCAGCAAGGCGTCCAGCAATGCCGGGATCGCGGTGATCTCATTGCTTTTGTCGGCAGTCCTGACCTGGCCCAAGGTCGCCCCCAACGCGCCGCAATAGGCCGATACCAGATGGATCGCGCTACGCCCCATGCCGTGCGAGCGCCGTACCGTCTTGCCGTCAATTGCCACCACCTGGCCCGCGACTGCAGGACAAATGCCGCTTACCCATCGCACAAAGCACGCCTCGAACTGCCGCGCATCAAGCGCCGCGAATACGCGCCCGAACGTGTCATGCGAGGCAATCCCGTTGCGCAGCGGCAAGTACCGGCGCAGCCACTCCAGTTGTCCTTGCCTCCACAAAGCGATCCCCACCCAGCTGTCGGCACCCGACAGGATCGCCGCCAGTGCAACCACCAGCATTTCCGTCAGATCATGCTCCGGGATGCGTACACGCGGGTCCTTCAGGTCCCCAAACGCGTCTTGCAAACTCAACGGCTCGTATTCGTCGTCCACACCACTCTCGGCTCTTGGCAAAACCAAGAGTTAACGCTTCTTCGCAGCAGTTTACAACCCCCATTCGTAACCCATTGTGTGTAAACAATTTTTCGTGCGATTGCCCTGGCTTACTCATCTGTTTGCTCTGCGAACGTCAAAGCCCTGAGCCTAACGCATCGGCCCTCATTTTTGCACCAGAGCCCGGTATCGAAGTGATGCACATCATCAGGAAAGGCAGATGAAAACGGCGAAGGGAACCGCTCCGTCTGCCGCTGAGCAGTTTCATTCACTGGTCATGTAAAGCATCCTAACGAGATCGACTTGCTTCGGCATCCCCTTCTTATTGCGAAACAAGCATGGCGTCGGGCTCTGTACGGTGTCCTGCACCTATATCTCCTTACGCCTAGAAATGGATAGTGGGGCTGACACCGGTTCGTCGTTGCATCTCGCATAGGGTGGCAACCCGAGCACTCCCGTCACCGGTGCGATCGGGCATTCGGGGCCATCCCCTAGACGG
>NZ_JARESU010000238.1:0-8025 GCF_046027075.1 Paraburkholderia sp. RL18-085-BIA-A
GCCTGGGGTAATCGTGGTCGGCGGCGGCACGGCGGGTTGGGCAGCCGTCGAAGCAGTCCGGGCGCTGGATCCGGACATACCGATCACGCTGGTGAGCGCCTGCCCGGCGGACCGTTACCGGAAGCCGGAATTGTCGGTTTCGCTGAGCGAGAAACGCACACCGGAGCGGCTCGTATTCGAGACCGGCCCGGCCGCCGCAACACGCCTCGGCGTACGGCTGGTCGCCCATACCTACGCGGTTGGGCTGTCGCCGGCGCTGCATCAGCTGCGCACGACGGCGGGCACGTTCCGTTACCGGCAACTGATTCTCGCCCAGGGGGCGCGGCCCGTGGCGCCGTCCGGCTTGCCGCGCGAACTGTGCTGGCGCGTCAACGATCTGTCGATGTGGAGCAGCATGCAGCGCCGGCTGACGGCGGGGCGGGCGCGCGTGGCGGTGATCGGCGCGGGTCTGATCGGCTGCGAGCTGGCGGAGGACCTGGCACGGGCGGGACATACGGTCACCGTGCTGGATGTGAGCGACAGGCCCCTCGCGACGTTGTTGCCGACGCCGGCCTCGCGCCGCCTGCTCGCCGCCTGGACGCGGCTCGGTATCCACTTTCTGCCCGGCCGCAGCGTGAGCGTCGAGGCGCGGCGTGGGATCGACGCGTGCGCCACAGAGCGGACGAGTGACGCGACGACGGCAAGCGGCGGTGTCGCCGATGTCAGCGCCACGCGAAGCGAAAAGGTGATCACGACGCAGCACGGCGAGCGGATTGCCGCCGATCTGGTGCTGTGCGCCGTGGGGCTCGCCACCGAAGGGCGCCTCGCAAGAATGGCAGGACTCGAATTCGAGCACGGCATCGTAGTGGACTGCCGCACGTTGCAGACCAGCGTGCCGGATATCTACGCGCTCGGCGACTGCATCAGCTTCGCCGGCGAGCCATGCCGCTTCATCGAGCCGATTGTCGCGCAGGCCGAAGCGATCGCGCACGCGGTGACCGGCTGCGAACATGCGGGCTATCGCCACCAGTCGCCCGTGATCCGCGTGAAGACGCGCTCGACGCCGATCGTCGTGCGCGGACTGCCTTCGCGCGAGCTGGAGTGGCAAATCGTCGAAGAAGACGACGGACACCTCGCGATGGCGCAGTACCGTGATGGCGACATCGTTTCGTCGTTGACGGTCGGCAGCCGGCGCGTCGAGCTCGCGGCCTGAACCAACCCTCACGCATCGGACACCACATGGGTAACCGCTATCAACCGTTCGACCCCGGCAGCACGCTTGGCGGCTGCTCATGTGGCCGCCATGCCGATGAAGCCGCGCACCGCGCCGCCACGGCGGGCACCGCGCACGACGCGCATGAAGGACGCAGCGCGGACGGTGAAGCCGCGTGGCGAGACGCCATCGAAGCAGCGGCCGTACGCGCACTCTTTCCTCGCAACTCGATGCGGCGTGCCTTTATCCGTGCGGTCGGCAAGAGCACGGCCATCGCCGCCGTGTACAGCGTGCTGCCGATCGCGTCGCTCCAGCAGGCTTTCGCAGAAACGAAAGCCACGCAGCTCGAAAAGCGCGACCTCAACGTCGGCTTTCTGCCGATCACCTGCGCCACGCCGCTGATCGCCGCGGAGCCGCTCGGCTTTTACAAAGAGGAAGGGCTGAACGTCACGCTGAACAAGGTGGGCGGCTGGGCGCTGGTGCGCGACCGGATGCTGAATCGCGAACTCGACGCATCGCACATGCTCGCGCCGATGCCGCTAGCGATTTCGCTTGGCGTCGGTTCGCAGCCCACGCCGACGCGCGTCGCGACGATCCAGAACGTGAACGGCCAGGCCATCGTGCTGGCGCTCAGACACAAGGACAACCGCGACCCGCGCAACTGGAAAGGTTTCCGCTTCGCGATTCCGTTCGACTATTCAATGCACAGCTTTCTGCTTCGCTATTACCTCGCGGAGCATGGCATCGATCCGGATCGCGATGTGCAACTGCGTGTGACGCCGCCCGCGGAGATGATCGCGAACCTGCGTGCGGGCAACATCGACGGATTTTTGGGACCCGATCCGTTCAACCAGCGCGCGGTATTCGACGAGGTCGGTTTCATTCATATTCTGTCGAAGGACATCTGGGCGGGGCACCCCTGCTGCTCGTTCAGTGTGCCCGACGCGTTCGTGCGGCAGAACCCGAACGCGTTCGCCGCGCTGCTGCGTGCGAATCTGCGCGCGGCCGCCTATGCGAGCGACTCTGCGCATCGCGCCGAGCTGTCGAAAATGATTGCTGCGCCTGCCTATCTGAATCAGCCCGAGCTGGTGATCCGCCAGGTGCTGACCGGCACCTATGCGGACGGCATTGGCCACGTGCACCGCGTCGCAGACCGGATCGATTTTCAGCCGCTGCCGTGGTATTCGATGGCGACATGGATGATGACGCAGATGAAGCGTTGGGGTTATCTGAAGGGCGGCGTCAACTACCGTTCACTCGCGCAGCAAATATTCCTGCTGACCGACGCGTACAACGCGATGAAGCAGATCGGTGAGACACCGCCGGATATTGCGGGCAACGATGGCTACCGGCCGATTACGGTGATGGGACGAACTTTCGACTCGAGCCGACCCGACGCTTACCTCAATGGCTTTGGCATCAAACGCGCCTGAACGCAGGAGAAACTGAATGACTGCAAATCGACGATTCACGTTGCGAAGCAAGGCGGCGCTATGCTCGCTTGCATTGTTCGCGCTGCTGCTGGTCGCCTGGCAGGCTGCGACGCTCCCGAAGACGCCAGCCGCGACAGCCGCGACGACGGCATCGAAAGCCACGAGTGCCGAGGCCGCCGAGGCTGCCGAGTACGCAGTGCTGATGGGCAACGCGCCCGATCCGGGCGGGGACGGCGCTGCGGCGGATTCGATGAAGGTCATCGGCTTCCCATCGCCTGCCGAGTTCGCGCACGAGGCGGCACGCCAGCTCGCGCATCCGTTCCACGACAACGGTCCGAACGACAAGGGCGTCGGCATCCAACTCGCCTATTCGCTCGTGCGGGTGGCGGCAGGTTACGCGATTGCGCTGCTGGTTGCGGTGCCGCTCGGTTTTGTGATCGGCATGTCGCGGCTTGCGTTCCTCGCCTTCAATCCGTTCATCCAGGTGCTGAAGCCAATTTCGCCGCTCGCCTGGATGCCGATCGCGTTGTACACGATCAAGAGCTCGTCGGCCTCGGCGGTGTTCGTGATCTTCATCTGCTCGGTGTGGCCCATGCTCGTCAATACCGCGTTCGGTGTCGCTGGGGTGCGGCGCGACTGGCTCAACGTGGCGCGCACCCTTGAAGTGCCGCCATTGCGCAGCGCACTGTGGGTCGTGCTGCCCGCGGCGGCCCCCACCATCGTCACCGGTATGCGGATTTCGATGGGCATCGCGTGGCTCGTGATCGTCGCGGCCGAAATGCTGGTCGGCGGCACCGGCATCGGCTACTTCCTGTGGAACGAATGGAACAACCTGTCACTGGCCAACGTGTTGTTCTCGGTATTGCTCATCGGTCTGGTCGGCATGACACTCGACCTGCTGTTCGCCCAACTTCAGCGCAAGGTGACCTATGTCGACTAAGTCGAATGCCCAGACGTCCGGCGCGACGAGTTTCGTCAGCGTCGAAGGACTAACCAAGCGCTATCGGGACGACCTGCCGCCGGTATTCGAACATGTCAGCTTCACGATCGAGCAGGGCGAATTCGTCTGCGTGATCGGCCATTCCGGCTGCGGCAAGAGCACCATCCTGAACGTGCTGGCCGGTCTCGAGCGGCCCAGCGAGGGGCACGTGATCGTGCGCAACCGCGAGATTTCCGGACCGGGGCTTGATCGTGGTGTGGTATTCCAGAACCATGCGCTGCTGCCGTGGATGACTGTGGAAGGCAACATCGCGTTCGCGGTGCGCTCGCGCTATCCGGACTGGACACGCGAGCGGATCGCCGCGCACGGTGCACGCTTCATCGAGATGGTCGGGCTGAAGGGCGCCGAAAAAAAGAAGCCGTCGGAGTTGTCGGGTGGGATGAAGCAGCGCGTCGGCATCGCGCGGGCGTTTGCAATCGAGCCGCGCATGCTGCTGCTCGACGAGCCGTTCGGCGCCCTCGACGCGTTGACGCGCGGCGTGATCCAGGATGAGTTGTTGAAAATCTGCACCACGACGCAGCAGACCGTGTTCATGATCACGCACGATGTCGACGAAGCAATCCTGCTGTCGAACAAGATCATGCTGATGAGCAACGGGCCGCGCGCCCAGATTGCCGAGATCGTCGTCAACACGCTGCCAGCTAACCGTCAGCGCGAGACAATGCACCATGACCCGCAGTTTTATCGAATCCGCAATTATCTGGTCGATTTTTTGGTGCGACGTTCGAAAGAACTGAGCACCACCCACGGCGTCCGGCCCGATACCGGGCGCGTGGCCGCCGCCACGAAACGGCTCGTTTATCCCGGGCTCGATGACGGCGCAGCCGCGCCGGCCACAGTCGCGCGGGCTGCCGGACCCAATCTCAAGGCGATTGCCTGATCTCCTACCCAAGAAACCAACCATGATTTCCAGCCGCAATGAAGTAACGCAGATGATCGTTTCCGCCAAGGTCGCGAACGGCCTGAAGTGGAGTGAGATTGCCGGGAAGATCGGCCAGAGCAAGGAGTGGACGACGGCCGCGTGCCTCGGCCAGATGACCTTCAGCAAGCACCAGGCCGAGATTGCCGGCGAGATTTTCGGGCTGCCGGACGAGGCCGTCGCATGGTTGCAGATCGTGCCTTACAAGGGCTCGCTCGCGACCGCGGTGCCGACCGATCCGCTGATCTACCGCTGGTACGAAATCGTCAGCGTGTATGGCACTACGATCAAGGAACTGATTCACGAAGAGTTCGGCGACGGCATCATGAGCGCCATCGACTTTTCGATGGATATCCAGCGTGAGGCCGATCCGAAAGGCGATCGGGTCAAGGTGCTGCTGTCCGGCAAGTTCCTGCCGTACAAATCGTACTAACCGCGCCCTTTCCTTGACTTCCTCGGGACAAGACTGCAGCGCGGCGCTACTTTGAGAAATCGATCGCCCAGAATGGCGCGCCCGACACGGTGACCATCGAAAAGAGTATCTGGAATCAAAGAGAAGCGCGATGACTCGGCTGGGCACTGTCACGTTGTTGGCAAGGCAACGGGAGTGTGGCGGCAATGGCGGGCATGAAACCAACTGCCCAACCGCACCGCACGCCCGCCAGCTCCGCTATTTCGTATGCGGGATACCGCTTCCCGCCCGATGCGATCAGCTACGCGGTGTGGCTGTACTACCGTTTCCCGCTGAGCCTGCGCATGGTGGAGGAACTGCCGGCCGCCCGTGGCATCGATCTGACCTACGAGACGGTGCGGCGCTGGTCGGTGAAGTCTGGGCTGGGCATTGCCCGGCGTATCCGGTCGACCGCTTTGGCGCGAGGCGACAAGTGGCACCTCGATGAAATGGTCGTCACGATCAACGGGATGAAGCACTGGCTGTGGCGTGCGGTGGACCAGCACGGCGCGGTGCTCGACGTGCTGGTGCAAAGCCGGCGCGACCGGCACGCGGCCAGGCGGCTCATCCCCCAAGATTAAACTAGGTTTCCTTAAGTCATACGTGTTAGGCCGTTCGTTGACCGATAATTTGACAGTGCGAATCAAGCTAAACCTGCAAGACAAAAAAGACTATTCTGCGCACGGCAGGCATTGCTCCTGCTTGGGAATGGATGTCTCCCACCCGCGTATGGCCGGCTTCCAGTAACGGGTCCCGTAAGATCGCCGCCAAGACTCGAACACGAGCTTCCGTGATGCCTCGAGGTATCCAAACGTATAAGCGCACTATGTTCACGTAGAACCGCTGTGACCGTTCGTAGAATGGTTTTCCTGGAATCGTCCGTCTATCTTGATTCCATGGACTTAGCGATTTCATGTGAATGTCAGCCATGTCAAACGTTCTGCATAACTGGGTTTATATCGGTAGCAACGCGTACGACGAGTACACGTTCGTCCCCTGGTTGAATAAGAACGTGTATCGCCGGACTGTTGACCTTAGCCGAATCTGTATCCAGTGAGCGCCACGATGAGCACGAACGCAAGGGATTTGCTTGAGCTGCGCCGAGATGATCCGACGTCAGCAGAACTGCGGAAGATGGCCGCGAACATCATCGCCGTCGGCGTCGCAGATCAACACGAGGGCTGCTGACATGAACAGGCTCGAACATTGGCACCGCCGGCCGATGCAGGTCCGTGTCTTGGATCGCTGCGATGAATGCGGCAAGTTGAAGGTAGACGTCCGGAAGCACGTGAACTATTGGCCGAATATCACCGCCGTCTGCTGTGCGAAGTGTTTCGTCGAAAATGACCGAGGAATGCAGCGAGTTTGCAGCCTGCCAGGAGCCAACGATGACCGGAATGATCGTGACTGCGGGCCTGTCCGCATGGGGCATTCTCGTGCTGTTCGCGTGCGCACTATGGCGCGTTGCAGGTGATGCTGATCGTCGGATGACATTGGAAACCGTCGCAGACCGCCAGCAGACGTCCGGTGTCGCGCGAGCCGGATCGTACCCGGTAGCAGGAGTGCGCAGTCGGCCGCTTAAGCCAATCTCCTTACACAGAAGTCATGCGCCGTCGTCTGTGCAGGGCCTGAATTATATGGACCGTCCTGGAAAACAAAGTTACGACTATGAAACTCACCGGTAACACGATCCTCATCACGGGAGGCGGTTCGGGCATCGGCCGCGGGCTTGCCGAGGCGCTGCACAGGCGCGGCAACAAGGTTATCATTGCCGGCCGCCGGCGCGGCCATCTCGCCGAGGTGATTGCGGCGAACCCCGGGATGGTTGCGATCGAGCTCGACATTACCGACGCGGCCAGCATCGACCAGGTAGCGGCGCAGTTGATCGTGGACTACCCCGAACTCAACGTCCTGATCAATAACGCGGGCATCATGCAGCCGGACCAGGTGGGCGGCCGGATCGACGACGCGCTGATGGTGTCCACCATCACGACCAACCTCATGGGGCCAATCCGCATGACGTCAGCGCTAATCGATCACTTCAAGACGCAGAATGACGCTGTCGTCGCCTATACAAGCTCGGTGCTTGCTTTCGTGCCGTTGGCCGCGACCGCGGTGTACTCGTCGACCAAGGCGGCAATCCATTCGTACGTCCTCTCGCAGCGCTTGATGTTACGGGATACGAAGGTTCGCGTGCTCGAGATTGCACCGCCTTGGGTGCGCACGGACCTCATCAACAGCCGCGAAGCCGAACTGGCGATGCCGTTTGACGCGTTCATCGCCGAAACGATCGCCGTTCTCGGTACCGATTCGGACGAGATTCTGGTTGAAGGTGCCAAGCCGCTGCGTGCGAACCCCGGTCCGGGCGAACACGGCCTCGTCAACAGCTTCAATGCGCTAATGACGGAAGCCCATGGCGAGATCCTCGATTCCATGTAAAGGGAGAGACGCCGGCGCAGTACTCACAAGACGTCAAACACGCTGTAGACCGGCTCATACGCGAACCGGTGGCCCACGCCGATCGCCATGACGCAGTTAGCCATTCGTACTTTGCGGCGGGCGCTTTGAACATCGGGTTGACAAAAGTAGGAGCTTGCCGGGTCGACTTCCTCGCCCTTTTCCGGCTAGTCGCTGTACGGGATCTGAGCGCCGCGTCGCCCTCGCTGGGACGCGGGCCGTTGTCCGATATTCATTCGTTAGGGGACATAGCGGCGCTCGCAGCGAACAATCCTTATGGGTTGGCTCCGGAAGTTCGAGACGGGACGGAGTCGTTCGACAGTGATTCGGCGCAGACTTCTCAGCTCGGCCAGCTCTTCTTCGATTTCCAGGGACGAACGCACCGGCAGAGCGATTGCCGATGCTGCAAGGGGTACAGAGAGCGGCCGTGCAACCTGTCGCACATGATGGACTTGCTGGGGGCCAACGCATCCGTATAACGCTAACCTTGCGTTTGCAATACGCGCTTGAAAATCTTGCGGGCTTCCGCATGCGGGTGCGACCTTTTAACGAACACCATTTTTGCCGTACCGG
>NZ_JARESU010000239.1:0-8011 GCF_046027075.1 Paraburkholderia sp. RL18-085-BIA-A
TCTGTCACGATGCCATGCCTTTTCTTTAGAACTGGTCTTCACTCAGCGCCAACATGCCTTCGTTGTTCTTCGCGCTGACGATGGATGCCTCAAGCGCAACGGCGTTGGGCAGAACATGATCGGCAAAGAACTGAGCCGTTGCGATCTTCGAGTCGTAGAACGATTTATCCTCAGCATGTTTCTCAGCCGCCACCAGCAGGGCGCGGGCAAATTGCCAGCCCACCAGTACGATGCCGGCCAGCTTCAGGTACGGGACCCCGCCAGCAAACACTGCATTCGGATCGCGCTTGGCGTTTTCGAGCATGAATTCCACCGCGCTTGCCAGGGCCTGGCGGCCTGTCGTAAGCCGCTTGTGCAACGACCGGAACGCCGGGTTGGAGGCGAACGACCCACAGTCTTCCAGTTCTCCGAGGGTTCGATCAATCTGGCCGAGGATCGCCTTCGCCACCGCTCCGCCGTCACGCAACGTTTTGCGCCCGATCAAATCGTTCGCCTGAATTGCCGTGGTGCCTTCATAGATCGTCAGGATACGCGCGTCGCGATAGTACTGTGCAGCGCCCGTCTCTTCGATGAAGCCCATACCGCCGTGGACCTGCACGCCCAGGCTCGCCACTTCGATCGAGATTTCCGTGCTCCAGCCCTTCACGATCGGCACGAGATATTCGTAGATGGCCTGGTGTTCAGCCCGGACGGCTTCGTCCGCGTGGCGATGTGCGATGTCGCTATGTGAGGCTGCGACGTAGGCGAGCGCACGGGCGCCCTCGGTTAGTGCCCGCATCGTCGCCAGCATGCGCCGAACGTCCGGGTGCTCGATGATCTTCACCGAGTGCTTTGCCGAACCATCAACCGGCCGGCTTTGCACGCGATCCTTCGCGTAGGCTACTGCCTTCTGATACGCGCGTTCAGCAACGGCGATACCCTGAACACCCACGCCAAAGCGAGCCGCGTTCATCATGATGAACATGTATTCAAGGCCGCGATTTTCTTCACCGATCAGATGTCCGATTGCGCCGCCGTGATCGCCGAACTGCAACACCGCGGTCGGGCTCGCCTTGATGCCGAGCTTGTGTTCGATCGACACGCATTGCACGTCATTGCGCTCGCCCAACGAGCCGTCTTCGTTGACAAGAAACTTCGGCACGGCAAAGAGCGAGATGCCCTTGACGCCCTCGGGCGCATCGGGTGTACGGGCCAGCACGAGATGGACGATGTTTTTCGCCATGTCGTGCTCGCCCCACGTGATAAAGATCTTTGTGCCGGACACACGATACGTTCCGTCGCCCTGGGGTTCGGCGCGCGTGCGTACCAATGCCAGATCCGAGCCGGCTTGGGGTTCGGTCAGATTCATCGTGCCGGTCCACTCGCCGGAGATCAGCTTCGGCACGTAAGCCTGCTTCTGCTCTTCGGTGCCGGCGGTCAGGAGCGCCTCAATCGCGCCGTCCGTCAACAGCGGGCACAGGGCGAGCGACAGGTTGGCGGCATTCAGCATCTCGATGCATGGTGTCGCCAGCAGTTTAGGCAAGCCCTGGCCACCGTATTCGACCGGATGCATCACACCTTGCCAGCCCCCTTCGCCAAACTGGCGGAAGGCTTCTTTGAATCCCGGCGTGGCGTAAACTTCGCCGTCGCGCCAGATACTCGGATTTTTGTCGCCTTCGAAATTCAACGGGGCAATCACGTCGGCGTTAAACTTCGCCGCTTCGTCGAGTACCGCTTGTGCCGTGTCGGCAGTAGCGTCCTCGAAGCCTGCGAGTGCCGACACGCGATCGAGATCGGCAAGTTCATTGATGACAAACAGCATGTCCTTGACGGGCGCCATGTAGCTCATAGTGTATTTCCAGAAATGCAATCAAAGGGGGGGCCGCGGGCTGGAGAGACTCTATGGGCCGGCGCGGTAACAGTGGAACCAATAGTAGTCCCGCTTGGACGCGAATCGACTACCTGAATCGGCCCATCTATTGACAAAGTCGGCCATGACTCGCGAATGGGACGAGTCGCCATGCGTGTTTACCCTTTGCGTGGCTCAGCGGACACGTTTGTCGTTCAACGCTTTACCCGCCAGGCGGGGACGCGCTCAGGGCTGCCGGCGGTATTCACCAGGCGTGCTGCCGGTCCAGTGCCGGAAGGCCCGATGAAACGCAGTGGGGTCGTCGAAGCCGACATCGCCCGCGATCGCGGCGATCGCATCCCGTGTACCGGTGAGTCGTTGAATCGCGATATCACGCCGCAGCTCGTCCTTCAGCGTCTGAAATGCGGTCTCCTCGGCGGCGAGGCGCCGGCACAACGTGCGGACCGAGCAGTGAAGGCTCCGCGCGGCGTCTTCAATGGTCGGCACGTCCGGTAGACAGGATGCGAGATACTGCCTGATGCGATGGCTCGTGAGCTGTTCGCTGAAGGAAACAAAAATCCAGTCCTCAGGCGCCCGGGCGAGAAATTTACGCAAATTTGTCTTGCGCTGGCGGATGGGCATGTCGAAATACGCCGCACTGAAGCGCATCAACGTCTTCTCGCAGTCGAAACGGACAGGTCCGGGGAACAGGTACAGATGATCCACCGTGTGCGGCGGACAGGAGAACGCGAACTCGACTTGCAGTAGCGGAATCTTTTGACCGATCAGCCACGAAGCCACGCCGTGTGCGAGCTTCAACATGAGCTGCTGCCCAAGCATGCTGACGGCCGACGATGGATCAGGGTGCAGGGAAATGCACGCGATCAAGCCGTCCCTGCGCGATTCGAACCTGAAGTCGTCGAGGACGATGTGAAAGAACTGCCCAAACCGATGCATGGCAATTTCCAGGTTGGGCGCATCGAGCAGGCTCAGACAAAGAAACTTCAGTGTGCCGCTGCGCATCGGACGGGCGAAGATGCCAGGCATTTCATCGTCGAATTCAATGGCGAGGGCACGGTATAAGGTCGAAAACTGTTCTTCCGTGACTCGCGCGCCCGGTTCGGTCAGCAGTGCAGGTGAGATGCTCGCCTCGTCCAGATATTTGCCGATTAGACCCGGCCGCGCACCGGCGGCGGCCAGGAAACCGTTCAGGAGTGAGATCGGGACGGTGGCGCTGGGCGAATGCATGAGCGTTGACGAGGTTTGTTGACGTCAGTTCACCATGGAAGGCTGCTCGGGCGATAGGCTGCGGGAATCCGCGCGACGGGGGGCGCCCGCTGTGCCCGCCAGCGATCGCCGCGCGCCTCTTTGGTATTTGGTCCCGTCGTGGCCACTTCAGCCCGCGAAAAGCAATAAAAGTAACCAACGGCGGGGCATCGCTATCGGTCACGTCCGTCATTGTACGGCACAGTTCAGACTCGGTAACAGACTATATGTATCTACAGGTCAAAGTCGGTGGGGATCGGAAGAGCCGCGTGGGTATGCCAGTCCATCCAGTCGAAATGTCGCGAACCTTCGGCCCAGGCCCAATTTACTTTTGGCGAGCGTTTGTGCGTCGATGCAGCGTGCCGTGCGTTTCTTTCGTGCTCTTCTTTTGTAGCGGGGCGGACGCCGTTCGCAGTTGAGCCTGCCTTCATGTCGTCCGGCTCCAGACTAGTCGGAATTGATTTGGAGTTCATAGTAATAAGTAAGATGGATGAGTATTGATCGCGCGTTGGCGCCAGTGTCACGCTGCAAGGCGTGACACTGGCGTCGCCCGTGTGTGGGCAGTTTGATTCAAGTCCTGAGCGGGAACTATGCCGCGCGCACTTTCACGTAGCGCCCGGGCGCCGGTTCGATCGGCTTATGAATGGCGCTTCCCGGCTTCTTGCGTGCGTTGACCGATTCTCCAGCGTACGGCTTCAGCCACTCGATCCAGTGGTTCCACCAACTGCCCGGCCGTGTTTCGGCTGACGCCAGCCACGCGTCCGGATCGCCGGTCGAATCACCACTGGCCTTGAAGCTTCTCTTGTTCTTCGACGCGGGATTGACGACCCCCGCTATGTGGCCGCTTGCGCCGAGAACGAACTGAGTCGGACCGCCAACCAGGTGTGTGGACCGATAAGCCGATCGCCATGGCACGATGTGGTCCTCCTCGGTCGCCAGCACATAAGCAGGGGTGTCGATGCGTCCCAGGTCGACCGGCGTGCCGCACACCTTCAATCGCCCCGGTTTGCACAGGTTGTTCTCCAGGTACATGTTGCGCAAATACCAGGTGTACATGGGCCCCGGCAGATTCGTGCTATCGGCGTTCCAGTACAGCAGGTCGAATGCCGGCGGCGACTTGCCCTTCAGATAGTTGTCGATGACATAAGGCCAGATCAGATCGTTTGCTCGCAATGTCTGGAACGTGAACCCAAGTTCCTTGCCGGAGTAGATGCCACCTCCACCGATTGCACTCTCACGCTGAGCGACGCCCGCTTCGTCGATGAAGACGCCCAGCTCGCCAGGTTCTTCGAAATCCAGCATCGTGGTGAGCAACGTGATGCTAGCCAGCTTGTCGTCGCCGCGAGCTCGGGAGATCGCGGTGGCCGACGACAAAATGGTGCCCCCCACACACCAGCCGACAGCATTGACCTGGTCGGCGCGCGTGATCGCCAGCGCGACGTCTATGGCCGTCAGCGCGCCTTGTTCGACGTAGTCGTCCCAGGTCGTATGCGCGATCGCGGCATCCGGGTTGCGCCACGACACCATGAATACCGTCATCCCCTGTTCGCAGGCAAAGCGCACAAAGGAATTCTCGGGCTGCAGATCGAGAATGTAGTACTTGTTGATACACGGCGGCACGATCACCAATGGGCGCTTGGCTACCTTGTCGGTGAGCGGCGCATACTGGATCAACTGGAATAGATCGTTCTCGAACACGACCGCGCCCTGAGACGCCGCCACATTGCGCCCGACCTCGTAGGCGGTCTCGTCTGTGATCGAGATGTTGCCGCGCTGCAGATCGCTAAGCAGGTTGGTGAAACCGTCACGCAAGCTGTCGCCGCTCGATTCGAACACAAGCCTGAGCGCCTCGGGATTGGTCGCGACGAAATTGGCCGGGCTTAGCGAGTCGATCAACTGCCTGGCGAAGAATTCGAGCTTCCGCTTGTCCTTTTCGCTGAGGCTAACTGCGTCAATGACGTCTTCAAAGAAGCGCGCGTTGAGCAGGTAGTTCTGCTTGAGCAGGCAGTACCAGGCATTCTTGCGCCAGTCTTCCGCAAGAAAGCGACGGTCACCGCGCTTCGGGGCAATCACGAGCTCGGTTTCCGCGCCCATTGTGCTGGCGAGCGTGCGGGTCCAGACCGACGCCAACTGCGGCCAGTACGCCGAGTACGCATCGAGCAGTGCCACAGGGTTGACTAGTGCTTCCGGCGGCTGCGCTGCGGTGTGCACGCGGTCCAGAGGATCACCATTCGTATCCTGGCATACCATGGCGCGCCAGAACGGCTGCCCGGACTTGAGGAAGCCCTGTATATATTCTGTAGGTACGTTTAATGGCATGGTCACAGCGCCTCACCTGATTCGCTCACGCTTGCCAACTGCTGGGCGCTGGCCGCTCGTTCAGCCAGACGACGCGCACTGGACGTGACCATGACGACTGCTTCGCCGTCGATTACTACTTTTCCTCCAACCGTACAGACCGTAGACATCACGACGCGGCTCTTTTCCAGCTGCAGCTCTTTCACAGCGACCGTTGCATGCACGGTATCGCCAGGCCGCACCGGTGCCTTGAAACGCAGGTTCTGTCCGAGGTACACGGTACCAGGGCCCGGGAGACGCCCGGCGAGAGCCGCGGAAATCACACTTGCGGACAGCATCCCATGGGCGATGCGCCCTTTGAACGGAGTGGTCCGCGCGAACTCCTCATTGATGTGAACTGCGTTGTTATCGCCGGATGCGGCTGCGAAGAACAGGATGTCCGCCTCCGTAATGGTTTTCGCAAAGGTGGCGCTTACGCCCGCTTCGAGGTCTTCAATATCGTAACCGCCGATTTCGTTCATCTGTCGCTCAACTAGTTATTACCGAATGAATGGACTGTCTGTTTCCGAAGCGCTACCGCCCCGCAGGATCAATTTCACGGCGAGACTCCAAAATGCCGCAAAGTGAATTTCTGCCGTCGCGCCACGCTACTGGGATTTGTATGTCTTGATAGGCACCGTATGGCTCGTGGTGGAATTCCTGACATGCAATCGAAGAGGGGCGCGGGTAGGACAGACTTGATGGTTCGGCGCGCTAACAGTTGAGCCGATCTTAGTCCCGCTTGGACGCGAATCGACTACCTGAATCGGCCCATCTATTGACAAAGTCGGCCACGACTGCGATGAGACGAGTCGCGGATACGTGTTTACCCGTTGTACGAGGCAGCGGTCCAGGTGGTCGTTCAACGCTTCACCCGGTAGGTAGAGACGCGCTCAGGGTTGCCCACGGTACTTGTCATGCGGCTCTGTTCAGAAGGGAAGGAATCCGATTCATGCGCTGCAGCTGACGGCGAAAAGTAGTCTTCTCTATCCCATTGCACCGAAAGGCGTAGGTACGCGTTACTGCGAATCCATCCTGAGTTACACGGCAAGATTGGCAGACGCGCCGCGCCGCATGAATGTTCGCGGCCCTACCATTCGACTGTTTATCGTATCGACGTTGGTCGACCAGCTGTATGACGAGGGGTAGAAGTTCATCAAGCGCGAGCTTGTTCGCAGCCTCACGAAAATGCGGAAAGCCGTCTTGTCGTCATCATCAGGCACCCTGCGAATTCGTTCGCAGCTTGAGTTGATTTTTGAGGCGTTCGACGCGTAGATCTACGGTGCCGATTGCCACCGAAGGTTCGGATGCGTTCCGCCCGCCGGGATGACCCACGTTCCGTTCGGACTGAAGTCCCATGATGCGTCGAAGCTGGCAGGGGTGCTCATCTGCGCGGTCGTGAGGCCGTTCGCCGCAGGCAGTTGCGTGCCGGTCCCGGCGCTCACCGTTCGTGTCGTTGTCTCCTTGTCCCAGTACACGTTCGTTGCGATCGTCGCTCCTGGGGCTGGTATGAAGTTACCGTTGTTATCGAAACTGCCGTTGTTATTGGCCGCGATGCCGCCGAAAACGCCTGAATTGGGCGGCCCGCAACAGTAGCCTTGAACTTCGCCTGACGCGAACGACTGTTCAACCACGCCGGCATTGGCATAGATCAACCCGCCAGCGCTAGTGAATCCGAAGGTGACGCCCGTCGCGTAGGCTTGGGATACGGTGCCGTAGTTGTTGCCAACCAGGCCACCTCCGACACCATGGATATTCGGAGAGACGGCTCCGGTTGCGAAGGATTGGTTAATGGTGCCGTAGTTGACGCCGACGAGCCCGCCAAGCACACCACCAGAACTGATCGACGCGCTACTCGACGACCGTTCGATCAGACCATCATTACGCCCCACCAGACCGCCGAGCGTGGCGCCCTCGAACGAGCCGCCTTCCCGGATGCCGCTTGTATAAGCGTGGGTAATCAGACCCTGGTTCTGCCCGGCCAGAATCCCGTACAGAAGATTCGTATTTCCGGTGACATTGGCGTTCGTAACGCCGACGTTGCGAACGACGCCAGTCGGACCGATTACGCCGAACAGTCCAACTGCCGGCGAAAACGGATTTTGCTCACGCTGAGCGAACTGGTCGATTACATGGTTCATGCCATCGAATTGACCTGCGAAAGGCCTGGTCGCATCGCCAATTGAGGTGAACGCGACGGAGGTCCGCGTCGCAGTTGCGTCGATATCTTTGCCGAGCGCATAGATGCCTGCCAGATCGAGCGATACGTTCTGCAAATCGGTCAACGAATTGACCAGCTTGTAGCCGGTCACTTGCGTCACGAGACCGCTATAGGGCACGGCTGTCCACGCGGGATTCGCCAGGATCGTCCCGGGGCTGTAGCTGCCGTTCATGTCATAGAACGACCTCACGAAACCCGTACTGCCCGACCAGTCGATCATGCCCTGGTTTGCCACGCTGCCAGTGTTGTTGATGCTCGCCGCGTCTGCCCGCAAACTCAGGTTGCCGCCGCCGGTGTTCCTGAGTATTGTCGCCGGGGATATCGTCACATTGCGAAAAGCCACGAGCGATAACGACGCG
>NZ_JARESU010000024.1:0-107778 GCF_046027075.1 Paraburkholderia sp. RL18-085-BIA-A
AGCAGACGTGACAGCAGGCGCGCCCCTCGCCACATTGCGACAGGCGCTGATCCAGCTAGGACGACGAGGATGCCGTCACGTCAGCGAGCTTTACCGCTTTGGCCGTCACAGAAGATGCCGTCGCGACATTGCGCAGATCGGCGAGGAAGGTATCGCGCCACACTGACAAATTGTTCTCGCGCATCGGCGCCATCATGTCGGCGTGACGCGCCTGGCGCTCGGCGAGCGGCATCGATAGGGCACGCTCCAGCGCTTCGGCCATCTGCGACAGATCGAACGGATTGACGACCAGCGCGCCCGGAAGTTGCTCGGCGGCGCCGGCGAATTGCGACAACACCAGCACGCCCGGATCGGCCGGATCCTGCGATGCGACGTACTCCTTCGCAACGAGATTCATGCCATCGCGCAGCGGCGTCACATAGCCAACCTGCGATTGACGGAACAGCGCCATCAGCAGATTGCGTTCGTACTTGCGGTTCAGGTACTGAATCGGCGTCCAGTCGAGCTGCGCGAACCGGCCGTTGATGCGGCCCGCTTCGCCCTCCAGCGTCTGACGAATCCGTTGATAGGTTTGCACGTCCGCCCGCGTCGGCGGTGCAATCTGCACGAGCGAGACGCGCCCATGCCATCCCGGCGCATTCAGCAGCAAGCGCTCGAACGCCTGGAAGCGCTCCACCAGCCCCTTCGAATAGTCGAGCCGGTCGACGCTCATGATCAGCTTGCGCCCGCGCATGCCGTCACGTAGGCTGCGCACCGGCTTGCGGTCAGTGAACTGCTCGGCGGCTTTGGCGATCGCGTCCGGATAGATGCCGATCGGATACGCGCCGACTTTGAGGAAGCGGTTGAACGCGTGCACCATACCGTCTTCGCTCGACGTGCCATGCTGGCCGCGCTCGATGTAGTCGACGAACGACTGGCGGTCCGCCTCGGTCTGAAAGCCGATCACGTCGTAGCTGCACATCGCCTTGACGAGTTCGTCGTGCGGCGGAATCGTGCGCAGCACTTCCGGCACCGGAAACGGGATATGCAGGAAAAAGCCGATCGGATTCTTCACGCCGAGTTCGCGCAGGCAGCGCGCAAACGGCAGCAGGTGGTAGTCATGCACCCAGATGATGTCGTCGGGTTTGAGCAGTTCCTTCAGCTGCTTCGCGAGCGTCGCATTGACACGCTGATAGCCCGCGTATTCCTGGCGGTCGTAGCGCGAGAGATCGTTGCGATAGTGGAACGTCGGCCAGAGCGTCGCGTTGGAAAAGCCGCGGTAATACTGGTCATAGTCGCGCTTGGTGAGGCCCACCGTCGCGTAAGTCACATTGCCCTGCTTCTCGATGATCGGCGCGGACGGCTCGCTCACCGTTTCGCCACTCCAGCCGAACCAGACTCCGCCGGTTTCCTTCAGCGCGTCCAGAACGCCGATCGCGAGGCCACCCGCTGCGGGACGCCCTTCCTGGATCGGTGCGACACGATTCGATACCACGATCAGTCTGCTCATTGGGTCTCCACCTAGTTCAGTTGTTTCGTTGCATCCGGATATGTGCCGAAACGGTGCACGCAAGTCGCGTGCCGTTTTTTCGGACATTGGAAATAAAAATGTATGCAAATGTGACGGACGAGTAAAAACCCGCGACGAATCCGCATCGCGAAGTAATTTCTGCCGCCCGGCACGACCAACCGGAATAGATGCTACGGGCCGTCGAATCGCTCGAATGGGGTTCGAACGAACTCACGCATCCTGTTCCGAACCCAGATCGCGCTGGTATTCCAGCCCTTCCTTGCGCACGCCGCCCTGGTTGTGCTCACCGTCGGGCGGCGCATCAGGGGCGACGCGATTTTGCGCGGCCGGGTCTGGCGACGCCGCCGGCTCGGCCTTGCTGCCTGGCCGGGCATCGCGCTTCGAATGGCGCGCGGAACGTCGCAATGCGGGATGTCTCATGATCGATGCCTCCAGAGGAAGCCCGCCGCTAACGGGCGGCATCAATACAGTCTAGGGGTCACAAAGGTAAATTACCGGTAAAAGATGCGCCGGCTTTGTAACAAATACATAAATTCGCTGCACCGGACTGTGGTGCAGCGCACATGACATGTCAGAGTTGCATTCGCTGCGGCGGGCGCTCGCCCGCTTGTGGCGTTTGCGTGGGCTGGGGCGGCGGATCGCCGATCGGCGGCGCCACCGGCTCGATCGGTTCGATTGGCTGCGGAGCGGGATCGGGGATGGTGTCGGGCTCCGCAGGGTTCGGCGGAGGCGAAGGCGGCTCGATCGGCTCGGGACGGTGAGCCTGCCGCGGAAGCGGAAGATCGGGAGCGGCGGCGTATTCCGGCATGTCGGTTATCCTCGTATGCGTGCCATTGGATCGCAGCAAGGCCTGTGCCGTTGCCCTTTTACATCGCGCTCCCCGCTACTAGCGCGCGGCGGCCCGCGTCAAACGCCAGCGCCGCCCAGTGCGCGCGATTCGTCGGCGGCGTCGCTGTCGTCACGCGCGTCGTTGCCGTACTCCACCAGGCGGTTGTATAGCGTCTTCAGACTAATGCCGAGAATCTCGGCGGCGCGCGTCTTCACGCCGCCGCATTGCTCGAGCGTGGCCAGAATCAGCTGACGGTCTGCTTCGGCGAGCGACGTGCCGAACGGAATGGTGATGGCCGTGCCGGCGGCGGGCTTTGACAACGTGATCTGCAGCGGCACTGTCGCAGTGCTGTCGGAATCCGTACCGGACATGATGTGCGCGCGCTGCACGTAGTTCTTCAGCTCGCGCACATTGCCCGGCCACGGATACGACATCAGCATTTCCTTCACGGCGACCGGAAAATGCTTCTTCGTGCTGTGGCGCTCGTTGAGTTCGTCGAGGAACGCCTGCGCGAGCAGTTCCACGTCCTTGCCGCGGTCGCGCAGCGGCGGCAGGCTGATCGGGAACACGTTCAGACGATGGTACAGGTCGAGCCGCAGCTTGCCTTCCAGCACCGCCTGCTCGGGGTCGCGGTTGGTGGCCGCGATCAGGCGCACGTCCGTTTCGATTTCCTTGGTCGTGCCGACCCGCATGAACATGCCGGTTTCCAGCACGCGCAGCAGTTTCACCTGCAACTCGATCGGCATTTCGGTGATCTCGTCGAGGAACAGCGTGCCGCCGTTCGCCCGTTCGAAATAGCCCTTGTGCTGACGGTCCGCGCCGGTGAACGAGCCGCGCTCGTGGCCGAACATTTCCGATTCGATCAGATTCGGCGAGATAGCTCCGCAGTTCACGGCCAGGAACGCGTGCTTGCGGCGCAAGCTCAGTTCGTGCAGCGTCTGCGCGGCGACTTCCTTGCCAGTGCCGGACTCGCCGACCAGCATCACCGAGGCCGCCGTCGGCGCGACGCGGCCGATCTGATCGTAGACCTCCTGCATGACCGGCGAATTGCCGAGCATCAGGCCGAAGCGGCCCATACGGCGCAACTCGCCGCGCAAAGTGCCGATTTCCGCCTTGAGGTCGCCGGCGCGCGGCAAGCGCGACAGGATCGCCTTCACGCGCTGCATGTTGATCGGCTTCACGAGATAGTCGGTGGCGCCCATTTTCAGCGCGTTGACCGCCGATTCCACGGTCGCGTGACCGGTAATCACGATCACTTCCACGCCGGAGCGGGGATCGAGATCTTCGAACAGGTCGACCCCGCTGCCATCGGGCAGTTTCAGGTCGGTAAAGACGACGTCCGGCATCTGCCGGACCAGTTGAATGCGCGCTTCGCGCAAATCGCCCGCGGTGGCCGTGGTCAGGCCGTCTTCCCCGATGATGGCGGAAAGCGCCTCGCGGGTACCGGCATCGTCATCGACAATCAGTACATGTGGCATCGCGTCTCGAAAGCCTGCAAGCGTGTTGGGGAAACATGCGAATACGCATGCTGAAAAGCGAAGCCGGCTGCATCGCGTTGTGCTGCGGCGCGCCCCTTATGGGCGCCTATCTCACTACTCGCAAACGCGATCCGCCGGACACTTCATACAATAATGCAACAATGATCGGGGAATAACCGGTCATCACTGCGTCATTGTTGTGTATTTACCTATTATACGGCCATCCAGACACAAATTTACAATCGAGACCAAGCGGCGCCCGCCAAAGCGATATATCGGCGACGCCCCCCCCGGCCAAGCTGGATCAGCTCCGTGGAAACGGCCACGCGCGGCCATCGCCATTCGAATGTGCCGAGCCGTTGGCGCCATGCGCGTCCGGGCCAGCGCTCTGTGCGCTGAGCGCGCCAGCCGCCGCGGCGGGCGCCGCCACCGCGCCGCCCTCGCCTTCCCAGCGACTCAATTCTCTCGCCGTCGGAAAGTGAGTCGCGCGCTTGTTCTGCACGTAGCGGACCGCCAGAAAGCCGCCGAGTGCCATCAAGACACCGAAGATGCCAATTGGTCGTGCCATCGTGAACTCCTTATGGTCGTGAAGCGGATGGGATGCCGGATTGCGCGCCTACGTGTCAGCGCGCGGTCAGGACGCCCAGCAGAAAGCCTACACCCGCGGCGATCGCGATCGAACTCCATGGGTTGTGCCGCACGTAGCGCTCCGTGCTGACGGTGGCCGCCCGGTAACGCCGCTGCGCGTTCTGCTGTGCGTCGCCGAGCGCTGATTGCAGGCTTTCGACATGCGTGCCCAGCTTGCCGCGCAAGACGTCGACGCCCTCGCCCGGCACGTTGGCGGCGAGCCGCAGCATTTCTTCCGAGTCCCTCAGCAGTACTCGCAGGTCCTCGACGATCTTCTGGCCGCCCAGTGCAAGTTGTTGCGTGGTGTCAGTCATCATTCGCTCCTCATCCAGGTTCGGCGTTCGCGTATGTTTGGGGTGCAGCGTCGGTGCGGTTTTGGATCCAGTCTAGACCACTCGCCGACGTGAACCGCGCGAAGACACACGCGTGTCGGGCTTGTGGCGCAAACGACGTGCCCGGTAAATTTGCTGCACTCACTCAATCCAGCGCCCGTGCGCGGCAATTTCGACCGATGGTGCGCCCGCGCATTTCGCCGCCCGTCACTTCGATTGCCGGAAACAGCGCCGAAGTGGTTAAATCGACATTTGTGGGATATTGGCGCACCAGCCAATATCGCTCCCAAGGCCTGCGCGCCGCAACAACACACTCATTTGCACAGGACTCCCCGCATATGGCGTCAATCGATCTGGACTCGCCCACCGTCTCCGCCGGCGGCACCGCTTCGGCTCAGGCGAAGCAGCGCGTCGCGGACGGCATCGCGGGACTGAAATCGTATGGGCTGCTGTACGGCTCGTCGCCCGTGATGCTGGATCTGTACGAGCAGATCGAGCGCGTCGCCAGCACCGATGCGACCGCGCTGATCATCGGCGAATCGGGCACCGGCAAGGAGCTGATCGCCCGCACGATTCACGATCAAAGCAGCCGCAAGGAAGCCGCGTTCGTCGCCGTCAACTGCGGCGCGATCCCCGACGAACTGATCGAGGCCGAGCTGTTCGGCCACGAAAAAGGCAGCTTCACCGGCGCGGTCCAAGGCCGCGTCGGCTACTTCGAACATGCGAACGGCGGCACGCTGTTCCTCGACGAAATCACCGAAATGGCGCCGGTGCGCCAGGTCAAACTGCTGCGCGCGCTCGAAACCGGCACGTTCTATCGGGTCGGCGGCAACGAGCTGATCAGCGGGAACGTGCGCGTAATCGCCGCGACCAATCGCGACCCGGCAGTGGCCGTGAAGGAAAACGGCCTGCGCGAAGACCTGATGTACCGGCTGGCGGTTTTCCCGTTGCGCGCGCCGCCGCTGCGCGAGCGCGAGAACGATCGCGAACTGCTCGCACAACACTTCCTCGCGCAGCTCAACCAGCAGGAAGGCACGAGCAAGAGCTTCAGCAAGCGGTCGCTCGAAACGCTGCGCACCTGGTCGTGGCCGGGCAATGTGCGCGAGTTGAAGAACGCGGTGTATCGCGCGTTCATTCTCGCGGAGAAGACCGTCGAGCTGCCGCATCCGCATCTCGTGTCGCGAGTCAAGAAAGCGGTCACGCAAGGCGATGCGATGAGCGTCTGGATCGGCACGCCGCTCGCCGACGCGCAAAAGCAGATCATTCTCGGCACCCTCAAGTATTGTGGCGGCGACAAGCGGCGCGCTGCCAAGGCGCTCGGCGTGAGTCTGAAAACGCTGTACAACCGCTTGAGTGCATACGGCGACGAAGGCGCGGAAGAAGAAGCGGAACAGTAGGCGCAAGGCACTCGAAACCGGACGGCCAGTTTTACTTCACGCTCACGCGAGTTCTTCGCGTGAGCACATCGCCCCACTCAACTATCACGATATTGCGCGTTCTGCCGCGAGAAATCGGCTCGCCGAGTTTTGTTTCGCGAATTACCTGGCATTACCAGGCAAATTCTTCTTGCCGCCAAACAGAAACCAATTTGCCACGCATCATGTTTTGCAATTTCTTGCATTTTTTCGCTGCCAATTACAAAACGCATGCTGCAAAATGCGGCAGCGTATTGGAAAGACGTGGCGCTTATTCACAAGCTCGCTGCACGCGTGAACGAGCGGTATCGGCAAGAGCAGAGAAAGGGAAATGCAGAAAAACAGGGTGTGGGCCGACAGGACAAAACAACCGGCCAGATGTGGACGTCACGGTGCAGCGGCGTTCGTCGCATTGGCGCTGGTCGTGTCGTCGGCGTTGAGCGGCTGTAGCTCGCTTTACTCCGAAGGCGCCGTGGCCGGCGCCGGTATCGCGGGCGCGGCGGTCGCGACGAAAGTCACCAGCAATGCGGCGGTCGCCACCGGTATCGGCCTTGGCGCGGTGGCCGCGGCGCGCGCCGGCGTGCAGTACTCGGAGCGCGTGGTCCATAGAAATACGCAGGACAGCATCGCCAGAGTGGCCGGCCCGCTCGACGTCGGCGCGGTCGCGCCGTGGAGTATGACCCACTCGGTCCCGATCGAAGACGACGAGCACGGTCGCGTCACCGTCAGCCGCGCGATCAGCACGGGCGCGCTCGACTGCAAGGAAATCGTTTTCTCCGTCGACCAGACCGCCACCAGGAACGTCCCGGCAAGCAGCGCGTTTTTCGTCGCGTCGGTCTGCCGTGACGGCGCCAACTGGAAATGGGCGTCGGCCGAACCCGCCACCGAACGCTGGGGCGCGCTGCAATGAAGACGCTTTCGCTTCGCGTCTCGCGCGCGGCGGCTCGCCCACGTGTCGCGCCATTTTCCGGCAACCGTCTGCGGCTGATCGCGGCCGGCGCACTATGCGTCGGCGCGAGCCTGCTGACGAGCGGCTGCTCGTCGGTCGGCGCCGCGAGTGGTGCGGCGGCGGGCGTTGCATCGGGACTCGTGACCTCGAACCCGGCGGTCGCGATTGGCGTCGGCATTGCCGTGCAGGCCGCGACGGACGAAGCTGTCGGCCGCTACATGCGCGGCATGCACAAGGACCAGCAGGATCTGATCGCCGCGTTGGCGGGTGCGATGCCGGTCGGCGAGACGCGCCCCTGGTCGGTCAAGCACACGCTGCCCATCGAGAACGGCCACGGTCAGGTGCGCGTGACGCGCGCGTTCGGTTCGGCGCTGGCGCTGTGCAAGGAATTTGTGTTCTCGGTGCAGGACGGCGACGCCCCGAACGCACCCACGGCCTGGTTCACGGCGAGCGCGTGCCAACAGGACAAAGGCTGGAAGTGGGCTTCCGCCGAACCGGCGGTCGAACGCTGGGGCAATCTGCAATAAAAAAGCGGCAGGGTCTGCCTGCCGCTTCTTGCATGAACCGTCTGCCGTGGTCATCCAACCCAGCTACGTTCAAGACTCCACGTCTTCCAGGCTGAAGATTTCGGTCTGGTCGTTATACGAGAAAATCTCGCCATAACGACCCCAGTTGATGACCGCGTCGAGCGTCTCTTCCGCCGCGCTGTCCGACAGAAAATCTTCCAGTTCCTGCTCGAAGCGCACGCGCGGCGCGCGATGTCCCGGCCGCTCGTTCAACACCTTCTTGATCCGCGCAGCGAGCGGCACGTGCCGCAGCAGATGCTCGGCGAACATCATCTTGCGCTCCTGGGTACCGAACTCGGAGAACACGCGCGCCGGCGGCGTCAGGAAAATATCGCCTTCGCGCACGTCGGCGAACCCCAGGTGCTGCAGCACTTCGGCCACCGGGAACAGGTCGTCCACCTCCAGATGCAGAGAGCGGGCGATTTCCGGCATATCCGCGCGGCCGTGGTACGGCGCGGCGGCCAGCGTCTCGATCAGACCCGCCATCAGGTTGGTCGAAACATGCGGCAGCCAGCTGTGCAGCTCCAGCCCCTTCTTGGTCTTTTCGTCGGTCTGACGCGCGGTCATCTTCGCGTAGATCTCGTCGACGAGGCGCCTGAACGCCGGGTCCAGCCGGTTGCGCGGATGCTTGAACGGCACCTTGATCTCGGCGATCACGCGGCCCGGATTCGACGAGAGCACCAGGATCCGGTCGCACATGAAGACCGCTTCCTCGATGTTGTGCGTGACGATCAGCACCGCCTTGATCGGCATGCGGCCTTGCGTCCACAAATCGAGCAGGTCGGTACGCAAGGTTTCGGCGGTCAGCACGTCGAGCGCGGAGAACGGCTCGTCCATCAGCAATAGCGTGGGGTCGACCACCAGCGCGCGCGCAAAGCCGACGCGCTGACGCATGCCGCCCGACAGCTCGCGCGGATACGCGTTTTCGAAACCGTCCAGACCAATCAGGTCGATTGCCGCAAGCGCGCGCGTGCGCCGTTCGCTCGCGCCGACGCCTTGCGCTTCGAGTCCCGCTTCCACGTTTTGCAGCACGGTCAGCCACGGAAACAGCGCGAAGGTCTGGAACACCATCGCGACGCCCTTCGCGGGGCCGTCGAGCGGCTTGCCCATATATGTGACTTCGCCGTCCGTCGGCTCGATCAGACCAGCGATGATGCGCAACAGCGTCGACTTGCCCGAGCCCGAGCGGCCCAACAAACCGACGATCTCGCCTTCACGCAACGACAGATTCGCGTCGTCGAGGACGAGCAACTCGCCCTGCGACTTGTTGAAGCCGCGGCACACGTCCTTGACGAGCAGGATCTCTTCGCCGAGGCGCGGCGGCTTCGGCGGCGTCTGGATCGGCGCGGCGGTCATGGCAGCTTTAGGATTTTGCATCGCTTATGCCTTCATATCTCAATCGAGCCGGAGCTTGGCTTCGGCGTAGGCGTACATCGGACGCCACAGCAGGCGGTTGAACAGGGTGACGAACAGGGACATCACGGCGATGCCCACGATGATCTTCGGGTAGTCGCCCGCCGCGGTCGTCTGCGCGATGTACGCGCCCAGCCCGTGCGCCGCCACCTTGGTATCGCCCCACTGAACGAACTCAGCCACGATACTCGCATTCCACGCGCCGCCCGACGCGGTGATCGCGCCAGTCACGTAGTACGGGAAGATGCCCGGCAGCATCGCCTGACGCCACCATTGCCAGCCGCGGATGTGAAAATTCTTGGCCGCCTCGCGGTAGTCGTTCGGGTAGGAACTCGCGCCGGCGATCACGTTGAACAGGATATACCACTGCGTGCCGAGCACGATCAGCGGCGACAACCAGATATCCGGGTTCAGATGGAAGCGCACGATCACGATCACGAACACCGGGAACAGCAGGTTCGCCGGGAACGCGGCGAGGAACTGCGCGAGCGGCTGGAACTTTTCGGCCAGCGCCGGACGCAGGCCGATCAGCACGCCGACCGGCACCCAGATCACCGACGCGATCGCGATCAGCACCACCACGCGCAGCAGCGTGATGAGTCCGAGCACGAGCACGTGGCCGACCTCGTCGAGCGTCACTCCCGTGCGCACATACAGAAACACGCGGTACACCACGTAGACGGTGGCGACCAGCACCAGCGCGGCCCACAGCATGTCGCCGAGCTTCGAGCTCTTCTGGCTCCGCGGAATCTGGAAACGCGGCGCGCTGAAAGCCGGCAACTGGAAGCGCACCCGCGCCGCCCTCGCGAACATCCAGCCGATCGGCACCAGCAGCCGGTGAATCAGACGCGTGCGGCGAATCAGATCGAGCAGCCAGGATTCGGGCGCGTCGCCCGAACTGGTGGTTTCCATGCGGAACTTGTCGGCCCATGCGACGAGCGGGCGGAACAGGAACTGGTCGTACGCGAGGATCACGACCGTCATCGCGAGGATCACCCAGCCGATCGCGTGCAGGTTCTTCTCTGAGATCGCCTGCGCCAGAAACGCGCCGATGCCCGGCAGCGTGATCGTGTTGTTGCCGACCGTGATCGCTTCGGAGGCGACCACGAAGAACCAGCCGCCCGACATCGACATCATCATGTTCCAGATGAGGCCCGGCATCGAGAACGGCACTTCGAGCTTCCAGAAACGCTGCCACGAAGTCAGATGAAAACCGCGCGACACTTCGTCGAGGTCGCGCGGCACAGTGCGCAGCGACTGATAGAAGCTGAACGTCATGTTCCACGCCTGGCTCGTGAAGATCGCGAAGATCGCCGCGAGTTCAGCACCGAGCACGCGGCCCGGAAACAGCGCGAGGAAGAAGGTGACCGTAAACGAAATGTAGCCGAGCACCGGCACCGACTGCAGGATATCCAGAATCGGCACCAGCACGAGCCCGGCGCGCCGGCTCTTGGCCGCCAGCGTGCCGTAAGCGAGCGTAAAGATCAGCGAAGCGACCATCGCCGCGAGCATGCGCAACGTGGTGCGCATCGCGTATTCAGGCAGGTTCGCCGGGTCGAGCGAGATCACCTGGGTCTTGAGCGTCGACATCGGCGCGAGCGTCTCGTGAAAGCCGATCGCCGCCAGCGCGATCAGGCAGATGATCAGCGGAAAGGCCACGAAGTCCCAGCGGTTGGGCAGCACCCGCCATGCCGACGCATTGGCGGTGCGCTTCAGGTCGAAACTAAAATCCATTAGATACCCTCCCCTTCGACGCGGATGTGGGTTTGCTCGAAGGAGGCCGCTGCTTCGGCGCGGCGGTCTGAAGATCGGTCCGGAAAGCGGAAATCAGGCATGGCAAAACGCGTGTGCGCGGTAAATCGTTAGCGTTGGAGACACGTGGACCGGCAACGGAGGTGTCCGCGGACGACCCCGTCCAGGACCACCACCATCACGCCGGACTCCTGTCGCCGCAGGCGCCGCCCGAAGGCTGGCGAGCTTTCCTTGTTTTGGACGGCACGACACTACACCATCCTATGTTTCAGGCACAACCTTTCGCGCCAATTAGCGGCGCGGGCGCGACGAACGGGTCCTGGCCGACGCCGCCGCAAGACTACGCGAGCCGCGGATCGTGGCGCGTGAGCCACATCGCCGGCAATCGCCGGGATCGTGAAAAACCGCCCGAAAAACCCGTATAGCTATCAAGAATCCGGCTAGGTTGCCGATAAGAATCTAATCGGCGCGGCGCATGCAGTTCGCATTCCCGCAATAACGGTGGCGTCTGGCCCCATGCCGGTTAAAATCAGGAAACGACGCGCATGTTTGTGCATGTTTGTTAGCGGTTTATCCCGGGCCACGGCGGCGGCAAATCGTCAGCCGCTTCGAAACGGTCGGCACAGCGCCGGTGCGCTGCCACGAATGAGCTAGTTGCATGTCACAGCCAGACGGATGAGAGGGTCGATGAACAGGACAACCTTGCGCCAGGCAACCGGACCGATCAGCTTCTTGCTGATCGTACTGGTTTGCTGGTTCGTGGCGGGCATGGTCGCGGACCGGATGGTACAGCAAGAGCTGGACGCGGCGCTGCACGCGCAGCGTCAAATGTCCTCGTCGATCGTCGACAACATGGCGGAAGTGATCGCGAGCGACCTCGCCATGTCCCGCGCCATCCCCGCAACCATGGCCGAATTGGACGTGGTCCAGCGCGCCCTGGCGCAATCACAGAATTATGCCGCGAACAGCGAGGCGGCGGAACCCGCCCTGCGCGCCGCTTTGCAAAAAGACGCGCAAATGAGGGCGGTGAGCAACTTCCTGCACGACGCCCAAGGCTTCTCCGGGCTCGACCAGATCTGGCTCGTCAATACGAATGGCGTCTGCGTGGCGTCGAGCGACTCGGCCAACAATCCGTACGCGGCGGAACATTCGTTCGTCGGCGTCGACATGCGCACGCGCACCTATCTGACGAACGCGCTACTCGGCGCGTTCTCGGAGGCCTACGGCGTGGGCCGCCTGAGTGGCGAACCGGGCATCTTCATCGCCGCGCCGGTGTATGCGGACGGGCTGCTGGTCGGCGTGGTGGTCGCGAAAGTCGGGATCGCGCGACTGCGCCACTGGGTCGCGCACTCGGGCACCTTCGTCGCCGACGACAACGGCGTCATCATCATGGCGCACAACAGTGAGCTCGAAGGCCACGCGCTGCCGAACTCGCGCGTCATGCAGATGAAGCCCGCCGAGCGCATGACCGTCTATCACCGCGACGCGTTCCCCGACATGCGGATTCGCGTCAACACGAAAGTGCGCGAGCAGGCGCCGTGGGTGCCCGCGGCCGTCGCCGGCCAGCTGTTCGGCATGACCGAGCAGCCTGCGCCCTCGCTGTACCAGGACCGCGTCGGCCTGAATTCGGGGCTGTCGGCGCATCTGGTCGATCCGCTCGCGGCCTGGCCGGAACTGCTGCGCAATCACAAGCGCGATCATCTGCTGGTGTTTCTGACGCTGGCCGGCACGGTCGCGCTGGCGTGGGTGATCACCGTGTCGTATGTGCGCGAGCGGCGCCATCATCGCGCGACGCGCGATCTTGCCGAGCAATTGCAGGCGGCCAATACGCTGCTCTCGGCAGAGGCGCGCCACGACGCGCTGACCGGCGCGCTGTCGCGACGCTATTTCCTCGACCTGCTGCGCCACGAGATCGAACGCGCGCATGCAAAGCACGAGCCGCTGTGCATGGCGATCGCCGACCTCGACCACTTCAAGCAGATCAACGACCGCTTCGGCCATGCCGCCGGCGACCGCGCTCTCGAGCACTTCGTCGACACCTGCCGCGCCGAACTGCGCGGCGCCGATGCGATCGGCCGGCTCGGCGGCGAAGAGTTCGGCTTGCTGCTGCCCGCCACCGATCTGGCCGGCGGCCGCGAAGTGGTCGAACGCTTGCGCCTGCGTTTGAAAGCGGTGCCTTCGCCGAAGTTGCCGCCTTCGGTGAACCTCAGCGTAAGCATCGGGATCACCCAGCTGTCGCCCGACGATCTGCCCGAGCGGATCATGAGCCGCGCCGACACCGCGCTCTACGCGGCGAAGACCGGTGGCCGCGACCGCACCGAAGCCCTGCCCCCCGACGATACCGCGCCGCCCGCGCGTACGGTGGCCAACGCCTGGTAAAGAGTAAAGGCGCGGCATACACGGCCTTCCCGCCGCGCATCGACCGCGATGCGCACGGCGCCCGCGTTCGATGCGCGCGCAACCTCACTCAACGCAAGCGCGCCTCGGGCTTCCCGTAGCGATGCAGGTATGATCGAACCTGATATCAAGGTTGCCGCTACCGCTCTAACGGGAGATTCGCATGAAGGGAAATCTGGTCATCGTCTGTCGCGATCAGGATGCTGACGCATTCGACCATCTGCTGGCTGAATATGGCGCGTTCCAGACGCGCCTGTCGTCTACCGCGTGGTATCTGAAATTGGCGGTCGCGCCGGAACTGATTCAGGAGGAGATACTGGCGCGTCTGGGCAAATACACGACGCATTACATTTTCGAGGCCGAAACCGTGACCTGGAATACGGTGGATAGCGAAGCGGCCAACGCGCTGAATACGCTGTTCTCGGACTAGCGCGCCGCGCTGCCGCCATGCATCCGGACGTTGTGTCCGGACTTCAAGCCAGCCATCAATCACGGTGCAGACACGTCGCACGCGCCCGCACCGCGTAGCGCCTACCAGGCGCTCTCCGAGGCCGCCGCAACTTTCGGCAAGACCTCGAACGGAAAGCTCATCAACACTCGCAAGCCACGGCCGCCGTGGTTGCCGATCTCCCACTCCCCACCCGCACGCCGCACCAGCCGCTCGACGATCGCGAGCCCGAGCCCGCTATGGCCGTTGCCGCCGCGCGCCGGATCGAGCCGCACGAAAGGCCGGCTCGCGTTGATCAGATCCTGCGCGGCGATCCCGTTGCCGTTGTCGCTCACCGACAGCGTGAAGCCTTGCGCGGTGCGCGCGGTGCCGACGGTAATCGGCGGCGCGCCGTACGCGTGCGCGTTGTCGAGCAGGTTCGACAGAATGCGGTCGAGCGTGGCGGCGGGCAGCAGGAACGCCGGTCCCGCGTTGAGTTCGGTCTGCACGGTGGATGCGCCGGCGGCCACCGCGCGATACGTGCGCACGACCCGCTCGCACTGCGCGTCCACTTCGACCGCTTCGCTGCGATCGGCGCCGTCGTGCGCGAACACCAGAAACTGCTCGACGATATGCGTCATGGAGTCGACGTCGCGCACCACGCCGTCGCGCATCTTCGGCTCGTCCATCATTTCGGCGCGCAGCCGCAAACGCGCAAGCGGCGTTTTCAGATCGTGCGCGACGCCGGCCAGCATCACGGCGCGGTCGTTTTCGGTGCGCGCCACTTCCTGAACCATCTGGTTAAAGCCATGGGTCAGCTGCCGCAACTCGCGCGGACCACGCTCCGGCACCGGCGGCACCGGCAGGCCGCGGCCGAAGCGCGACACCGCCTGCGCCAGCGAACGCAACGGCTGCTGTAACGCCCACGCGGCGAACAGCGCCGCCATCACCGCGAACGAGAAGATGATCGCGAGCCACAGCACCGTGCGGTCGAGCGAGCGCGGCATGCGCAAAGGCTGCATCGGCACGACGATCCAGCTGCGATCGGTGGCGGCTCGCACCCACAGCGCGGGCGGACTGCCCGGCATGCCGACGCGCACCTGCGTGCCGGACGGCATCCGGTCGCGCACGTCCTCGACGAAGCGTTCGAGCGGCGGCGGCATCTCCGTGCTCTCGGGCGGCACGTCCTTGCTGGCCGGGTCGACCAGCTTGACGCGCGACGGCAACGGTTGATCCGGTGTGCGGGCGACGTGCTGGCGCACCGCGTCGACGAGGAAGGTGGCTTCCTCGACCGCATAGCGCGTTTGCAGCTGGCTGCGTTCGAGCCGCATCAGCGCGTACCACGCGAAATGCGACAGCATCAGCACCGCGACGACTAGCAGCGCCAGCCGCCCGAACAGCGAATCAATGGGCCGGCGCATGTTGCTCGCCGTCCGGCACGAACACGTAGCCGCGTCCGCGCACGGTCTGAATGAAGCGCGGTGTGGACGGGTCGGTTTCGAGAATGCGGCGCAAGCGCCACACCTGCACGTCGATGCCGCGGTCGGTGCCGTCGTATTCGGGACCGTGCAGCAATTCGAGCAGACGTTCGCGCGTGAGCGTGCGCATCGGGTGATTGACGAAGATCTTCAGCAACGCGAACTCGCTGCCGGACAGCGTGAGCGGCTTGTCTTCCAGATGCAGCGTGCGCGACTGGAAATCCAGCGTGAAGCGCCCGAAGCTGAACGGCTCGCGCTGTTCCGGCGCCGCCGCCGACGGCAGCGTGCGGCGCCGCCGCAGCACCGCCTGCACGCGCGCGAGCAACTCGCGCGGATTGAACGGCTTGCCGAGGTAGTCGTCCGCGCCGAGCTCCAGCCCGACGATCCGGTCGACGTCGTCCGCACGCGCCGTGAGCATGATCACGGGAATGTCGTCACCCGACGCGCGCAGCTTGCGCAGCGCCGTGAGTCCGTCGACACCCGGCATCATCAGATCGAGCACGATGAGATCCGGGCGCTCGCGTTCGAGCCTGCGTTCGAGCGAGCCCGCGTCATGCAGCACCGAAACTTCGATGCCCTGACGGGCCAGATAGTCGCGCAGAAGATCGCGCAATTCGACGTCGTCGTCGACAACAAGGATTTGAGTAGCCATGGAATGAAGTTTAACGCGCAGCAGGAAGGGTTTTCGTTAACCGATGCCCCTCAAGGGTTACCGGGTGTTACGGTGAAAGGCGCGCGTAATGCTCGGTAATAGCCGCAGCAAGACGCGTAACACAGCAAGCGGCCGGCTTCTCTACGCTGTGTCTTACCGAATGCAGACAGTCCACATGACCGGTTGCATCGTCGGCTATTCCATTACAAGGAGCCTTATATGTCCACCAAAAAAATGTCGCGGGTTCTCGCCGTTGCCGCCACCGCTCTCGCCATCGGCGCGGGCGCCGCTTATGCCGCACAACCCGCCACGCAGGGCGGCCCCGGCGGCTGGCACGGCCACTTCATGAAGCAACTGACGCAACTGCACGACCAGTTGAAGCTGAACGCGGATCAGGAAAAGCAGTGGCAAGCCGCGCTTGACACGATGAAGCAAGGCCACGAAGCGATGCGTGCCAATCACGAGCAGATGAAGAACCAGTTCAAGGCTGCGCAGCAACAGCCGATCCTGGATCTGAACGCAATGGCGGCGGCGCATCAGCAAGTCGAGCAGAAGGACGCGCAGTTGCGCCAGCAAACCACCGACGCATGGCTGAAGTTCTACAACGGCCTGAACGACCAGCAGAAGACCACCGTCAGCACGGCGCTGAAGCAGCGCTTCGCGAAGATGGAATCGCGTCACGAGAAGATGCGCGAGCGCTGGCAGCATCACAAGGGCGCGGCGTCGGCGCCGGCCGCCACTCAGTAAGCGGCGCGCTGTGATGACGAGGCGGCCGTGTGCGGCCGCCTCGCGGATGCGAAAACGCCACGGAGTTTTCCGTGGCGTTTTTGCGTTGACTGCGCGATTGACGTTGCGGCATGCGGGCCACGTTGGATCAGCGTGGCCTGCTCGTCGCGCCATCATCCTTCATTGAAATGACCGCGCGCGAACCTTCCGGCAGTCAGCCGTTGAGCTGCCCGAGATCGAACAGCAGCACTTCAGCGTTATCACCCTGGTCCAGCGTCACCGTATCGGCGTCGCTGAGCCTGGCGGCGTCGCCCGCCTTTAGCGCCTGGCCGTTCACGCTCAGCGCGCCGCGCGCCACATGCACATACGCGAGCCGCCCTTTCGGCAACGCGAACGTGACCGCTTGCGCACCGTCGATCAACCCCGCGTAGATGGATGCGTCCGCGTGGATCGTCACCGAGCCATCGCGACCATCGGGCGAGGCGACCACGCGCAGACGGCCGCGCTTGTCGACGGCTTCGAAGCGTTTTTCCTCGTAGCCCGGCTGGTCGCCCGCGCGTTGTGGGATCACCCAGATCTGCAGCAGGTGCACGGGTTCGTCCTGCGACGCGTTGAACTCGCTATGCTGCACGCCGGTGCCCGCGCTCATGCGCTGCACGTCGCCGGGGCGGATGGTCGAGCCGTTGCCCATGCTGTCGCGGTGAGCCAGCGCGCCTTGGAGCACGTACGTGACGATCTCCATGTCGCGATGGCCATGCGTGCCGAAGCCCTCGCCGCCGGCGATGCGGTCTTCGTTGATGACCCGCAGCGGGCCGAAATGCACGTGTTGCGGATCGCGGTAATCGGCAAACGAGAAGCTGTGATACGAGTCGAGCCAGCCGTGGTTGGCGTGGCCGCGCTCTTCGGAACGGCGAATCTCGATCATGAAGGCACTCCCGGTGAATATATAGCGATGCATCCAATGTATGGGCAGCGCGGGCGCGAAACAATCGGCATGGGCGCACCGGATCGTTCCATAAATACGCGCAATGGGGCACAGGTGCTGCGGGCGGGCGCTGGTGCCAGTCGAGAGCGCTTTGTGCCGCCCTCTTGCTGCCGGCGCAAAGCGAAAGAAAAAGCCCCGCAAACGCAGTTCTCCTCGGCAATCACGCGACCACCGCGCTCAAACGCAGCCGACATAATCACGCCACAACGTCGCGCACGCGCAACGCCCGCGGCCCCTGGTTCGCCGTCGCCAAGGCGGCGGACTGGCGCCTCGCCAGTGTTCGGGTAAAATACCGCGCTTTTTGCACACGCGTGGGCGCCAGGACGCGTCGGCGGGCGGGGCTGGGCAGTCGGCCGCGACGGAATCGCGGCGGACCTCAAAACCTCGGGCTCGCGCAAGGCTTCCTCGGCGCGTCCACCAGGCCGTCGGCCAACCCGATGCAGCAGAGCGCGCGGCGCAACAATTTTGACCACCTAGAATAGCGACCGTCGGCCACCAGCCGACGGTCCTCGGGTCAAACCACGACGATCAGTTTGATCCAGGAGAAACATGAAGAAGTTCGCACTGTGCGTGGCCCTCGCAGTCATGGCCACCAGCGCGCTGGCGAAAGAGTGGAAAACCGTGCGCATCGGGGTGGACGCCAGCTACCCGCCGTTCGAATCGAAGGCGCCGAGCGGCGAGATCGTCGGCTTCGACGCCGACCTGACCCGCGCGCTGTGCGCGAAGATGGATGTGAAGTGCGTCTGGGTCGAACAGGATCTCGACGGCATCATTCCGGCGTTGAAGGCGAGGAAGTTCGACGCGATCGTGTCGTCGCTGACCATCACCGACCAGCGCCGCGCGCAGATCGACTACTCCGACAAGCTGTTCGACGCTCCCGCCCGCATGATCGCCAAGGCAGGCTCGCCGCTCTTGCCCACTGTCGAATCGCTGAAGGGCAAACGCGTCGGCGTCGAGCAGGGTTCGACCCAGGAAGCCTATGCGAAGACCTGGTGGGAGCCCAAGGGCGTGACCGTGGTGCCCTACCAGAACCAGGACCAGGTGTACGCCGACCTCGCTTCGGGCCGCCTCGACGCCGCGTTGCAAGACGAAGTGCAAGCCGACGCCGGCTTCCTCAAGACGCCGCGCGGCAAAGGCTTCGGCTGGGCCGGACCGGAAGTGAAAGACCCGAAGACGATCGGCGAAGGCACCGCGATCGGCCTGCGTAAAAGCGACACCGATCTGAAGGCGATGTTCAACCATGCGCTGGCGCAGGTCCACGAGGACGGTACGTTCAGGAAGCTCGAGAAGCAGTATTTCGACTTCGACATTTATCCCGGACGGCCGGTAGCGCGCTGAGGCAGACACCGGCCAGGTCACCGGCAAGCGGCCGCCAGCACGCAACACGCAGCATCCGCGAGACTCGGGGCTCGCCCGCATGGGCTTTCCCGGGGCTTCGTAATACAGTCGGCAGTAGATTCAACGCAGTAGATTCAACACCGTTTCGAGACGAAAGTCCCAAAAAGCGCGCTGCAAGGCCGGCAACGTCCATGCAGTCATGATTTGCACAGCGGTGCGCTGTGCGCCGCAGGTCACAGCGAGCCCCGGCTCGCGGCAAACGCGGTGCAGGGCTGGCCGCGTCTTTCGCGGTGCGTCGCAAACGCATCGTCAAGGACCCCATATGTTCCTTCAAGGCTACGGCCCGCTGCTTCTCAACGGCACCTGGCAAACCGTCAAACTGGCGGTGTTGTCGCTGGTGTTCGCTTTCGTGCTGGGCCTGCTCGGCGCGGCGGCGAAACTGTCGAAGAACCGCATCTCCTACGGCGTCGGTACGGTGTACACGACGCTCGTGCGCGGCGTGCCCGACCTGGTGCTGATGCTGCTGCTCTTCTACAGCATCCAGATCTGGCTGAACAACCTCACCGACGTGCTCGGCTGGGAACAGATCGACATCGATCCGTTCGTGGCCGGCGTCGCGGTGCTTGGCTTCATTTACGGCGCGTATTTCACCGAGACTTTCCGCGGCGCGTTTCTCGCGGTGCCGCGCGGCCAGCTCGAAGCGGGCGCGGCCTACGGCATGACGGGCTGGCAGGTGTTCTCGCGCGTGATGTTCCCGCAGATGATGCGCTTCGCGCTGCCCGGCATCGGCAACAACTGGCAGGTGATGGTCAAGGCCACCGCGCTGGTGTCGATCATCGGCCTCGCGGACGTCGTCAAAGCCTCGCAGGATGCCGGCAAGGGCACGCTGCGGTTCTTCTTCTTCACCCTGTTCGCAGGGGCGATCTATCTCGTCATCACCACAGTGTCCAACTTCGTGCTGATGTACCTCGAAAAGCGTTACTCGACCGGCGTACGAAAGGCGGATCTATGATCGAGATCATTCAGGAATACTGGCGCAACTATCTGTTCTCCGACGGCTACCGCTTCACCGGTCTCGTGATCACGATGTGGCTGCTGGTCGTGTCGATCGGGCTCGGCTTCTGCCTGTCGATTCCGCTCGCGGTGGCGCGGGTGTCGAAGAAAAAGTGGCTCGCCAGATCGGTTTGGCTCTACACGTACATCTTCCGGGGCACGCCGCTCTACGTGCAGTTGCTGCTCTGCTACACCGGCCTGTACAGCCTCGACATCATCCGCAATAACGAGCTGACCAATGCGTTCTTCCGCGACGGCATGCATTGCACGCTGCTCGCGTTCACGTTGAACACTTGCGCGTACACCACCGAGATTTTCGCCGGCGCGATCAAGGCGACCGCGTACGGTGAGATCGAAGCGGCACGCGCGTACGGGATGTCGTCGTTCACGCTGTACCGGCGCGTGATTCTGCCGTCGGCGCTGCGCCGCGCGCTCCCCTATTACAGCAACGAAGTGATCCTGATGCTGCACGCCACCACGGTCGCCTTCACCGCGACCGTGCCGGACATCCTCAAGATCGCCCGCGACGTGAACTCCGCGACGTATCAGTCGTTCAATGCGTTCGGTATCGCCGCGCTGCTCTATCTGTGCATTTCTTTCGCGCTCGTGTGGCTGTTCCGCCGCGCCGAGCGCCGCTGGCTCGCTTACCTGCGGCCGCAAGGCAAGTAACTCCGGGCGCCATCGCGCCCCTGGCAAGCAAGCTCGTCAAGGATCCTGATGAAAACCAAGAAGCAGAAGCTCTTCGTCGACGAGCTTCACAAACAGTACGGCGACAACGAAGTTCTCAAAGGCGTATCGCTGAAAGCCAACGCCGGCGACGTGATCAGCGTGATCGGCTCGTCCGGCTCGGGCAAGAGCACGATGCTCCGCTGCATCAACTTCCTCGAACAGCCGAACGCCGGGCGCATCTTCGTCGACGGCGAGGAAGTGCGCACGCAGATCAGCAAGAGCGGCGCGCTGCGCGTGTCGGACCCGAAACAGTTGCAGCGCGTACGCACCAGGCTGTCGATGGTGTTCCAGCATTTCAACCTGTGGTCGCACATGACCGTGCTCGAAAACATCATCGAGGCGCCGGTCAACGTGCTGGGTCTGAAGCGCAAGGACGCCGAAGAGCGCGCGCGTGAATATCTGGAAAAAGTCGGTCTCGCGCCGCGCCTGGAAAAGCAGTACCCGTCGCATCTGTCGGGCGGCCAGCAGCAGCGTGTGGCAATTGCGCGCGCGCTGGCGATGCATCCCGACGTGATGCTGTTCGACGAACCAACCTCCGCGCTCGATCCGGAGCTGGTCGGCGAAGTGCTCAAGGTGATGCAGACGCTCGCCGAGGAAGGCCGCACGATGATCGTCGTCACGCACGAGATGGCGTTCGCGCGCAACGTTTCGAATCACGTGATGTTCCTGCATCAGGGACGCGTCGAAGAAGAAGGCCACCCTGACGAGGTATTCAGGAACACGAAAAGCGAACGTCTCAAGCAGTTTCTATCGGGAAGTCTCAAATAATAAAAACGGCCCAAAACCTAATATTTGGGCTGTACTCGAAATGGGCATTACAAGGCGCTTACGAGCGCCTTTTTTGTTTCCGTCGCTCGCGCCTCGCGGCCATTGAGTCCGCGAAAGCCGCTCCAGGCGGGGCTCCGGCATTCCACGCATGCCCTACTCCGCCGCTTTCAAAGCGTCAATAGTGGCAATCCTTAAGAGAGCATGTTTCGAACCGTGATTCCCTTGTCGGATAAGGGTTTGCGCGTTTTCACGAGGGGTTGCAACGGGTCATTGCACACATTCTTATTGCAATTTGGAGACACCCCCTTATGCAGGTACTAATTTCTTCTCCCAGTGAATGTTATTTTTGATAAATTAGTAACCAAAGTAGCAAAACAAAGTTGATTAAAAGTAGTTTCACTTCAAAGCACAGAGGAGAACCGGTCGGCGAGGGATCGGCATGACGAGCAGATAGCCCGTAGGTTACGCGTCACGGCAGGAGACCCAATCCACCCGCTAATCTCCCTGGTACCGATTTCTGTTCGGCACGGCTCGTGTCCGAACACCATTCGCAGTACTGGGTTTCACTTTTTGACAGGGTATGGAGGAGAAGATGAAGAAAGCTTTGCTTGCCGCTGCGCTGATGTCGGCTGGGGTTGTTGCACACGCTCAAAGCAGCGTCACGCTGTACGGCCGCCTCGATGCGGGCATCGAATACATGTCGGGCGTCCCGACCGGTGCCAACGTCAACGGCGCGGCCAACAATAGCTCGAACCGCTGGAAAGCTGAAAGCGGCGACTGGGGCACCAGCCTGTGGGGCTTGAAGGGTGTTGAAGACATCGGTGGCGGCAACAAGGTCCTCTTCCAGTTGGAAGGCTCGTTCAACACGATGACGGGCGCAGGTCCTGGCGGCGGCGGTCTCTTCAATCGCTGGGCAACGGTGGGCATCGCGAACGACCAGTACGGTACGTTCACGATGGGCCGTATGCTCTTCATCTCGAACGGCGTGTGGGACTTCGATCCGTTCGGTCAGTCGAACTGGTCGTCGGCATCGCTGGTGCGTGGCCGCAACTGGCCGCAGTCGAGCAACAACTTCGCGTACCAGTCGCCGAAGATCGCGGGCTTTGACTTCTACGGTCAATACGCGCTGTCGAACGCAACGAACTGGAACGGCAACGGCACGACCGCACAAGGTCGCGAAGCTGGCGCACAGATCACGTACACGAACTCGCTGTTCCAGATCCGCGGCATGTACGACGAAATCCGCAACCCGCTGAACGGCGGCCTGTACGGCCCGCAAGTCGGCACCATCAACACGGCCAACGCGGATGGCGGCGTATTCTCGGCATCGCGTGAATACTCGGCCATGTTCAACGTGTTCCTCGGCCAGTTCAAGATTCAGGGCGCTTACCAGGCTATCCGTTCGGCAGGTGCGACGAACGTTCTGCCGGGCCAGCCGACCACCCTCGATCACGAATGGGGCGGTGTGACGTGGCAAGCAACGCCGGCTGCAGCGCTGATTGCGGCGGTCTACCACGTGAACGGCAACAATGGCGCAGGCAACGCGACGATCTACACGGTCGGTGGCTCGTACAACCTGTCCAAGCGTACCTTGCTGGATATCCAGGTTGCAACGGCGCAAAACAGCCGTGCAGCGAACTTCGGTCTGAACGCGAACAACCCGGGCTTCGCCGCTACGACGGATAACCCGCTGCAAGGTCGCGCGCAGTCCGGCGTGTATGCAGGTATTCAACACTCGTTCTAAGCGAACGGTGTCCCCCGAGGGGACTTCCTTCGGGGCGTAGTCACAAGTTTCTTCTTCAAGAGAATCTTTTTCACGCTGCTGCGAGAGGCGCGTATCGGTGCAATGCCCGCAAGGGTATTGCACCATTTTTTATTTGAGCGCGCGATTTTGCCGTGGCCCCGGCGCACCGTGTCGGTGCGTACGTGGCTCAGGACCAGGTCAGATGAAGGGACGATACCGGCGCCAACCGCCCGCGCTCGATGTTGCGAAGTCGCGCGCGTTACACCGCTGCTTCGTTTTCTTCGCCCGTTCGAATACGGATCACACGCTCCACGTCTGCGACGAAAATCTTGCCGTCGCCGATCTTGCCAGTGCGCGCCGCGCCGATGATCGCGTCGATCACCTGATCACACTGATTGTCCGCGATCACCACTTCGATCTTCACCTTCGGTAGAAAGTCGACCACATACTCTGCACCACGATAGAGCTCGGTATGGCCTTTCTGCCGGCCGAAGCCCTTGACCTCGGTAACGGTCAGCCCCGTGAGGCCGACTTCAGCAAGCGCCTCGCGCACTTCGTCGAGTTTGAACGGTTTGATGACTGCGGTGATGCGCTTCATGGCGAACCTCGTCTCGTGATGGGAAGAGTGAAAGGGAAATGGATGATTTTTATTCTACGCCGCGCCGGATGCATTGCGGCATTCCGGCGCGTGCTTCACGCTTGCTTCGAATGAGGCGGCGTCGCTGCGCCTTGTCTCACTCCACCGGCTCGGTATAGCGCGACGTGATCGGATAGCGCCAGTCGCGGCCGAATGCGCGATGCGTGACGCGAATGCCGATCGGCGCCTGGCGGCGCTTGTACTCGTTGATCTTGATGAGGCGCGTAACGCGCTTGACGTCGTCGACCGCATAGCCCGCGGCGATGATTTCGGCGAGCGAACGATCCTCTTCCATGTACATGCGCATGATCGCGTCGAGTACTTCGTATTCCGGCAAGCTGTCCTGGTCGGTCTGATTCTCGCGCAATTCCGCCGACGGCGCGCGCGTCAGGATGCGCTCGGGAATCACGTCCTGCCTGCTGAACGTGGTGGCCTGATTGCGGTAGCGGCACAGTCGGTACACGAGCGTCTTCGCGATGTCCTTGATGACCGCGAAGCCGCCGGCCATGTCGCCGTACAACGTGCAATAGCCGACCGCCATCTCGCTCTTGTTGCCGGTGGTCAGCACGATCGAGCCGAACTTGTTCGACAGCGCCATCAGCAAGGTGCCGCGAATGCGCGCCTGGATGTTCTCTTCGGTCGCGTCTTCGGCGCGGCCCGCGAACTCCTGCGCAAGCGAGCCGCGAAACGCGTCGAACATCGGGGCGATTGCGATTTCGTCGTACCGCACACCGACGCGGCGCGCCATCTCGGCGGCATCGGTGGTCGAAATGTCGGCGGTATAGCGCGACGGCATCATCACCGCGCGTACCCGGTCCGCGCCAAGCGCGTCGCACGCGACCGCCAGCACGAGCGCCGAGTCCACGCCGCCCGACAGGCCGATCAGCGCGCCCGGAAAACCGTTCTTGTTGATGTAGTCGCGCACGCCCATCACGAGCGCCGCGTACACCTGCGCTTCGAGCGACAGTTCTGGCGCGATCGCGGCGGGCAGCGGCTGGCCGCTGTCGACTTCGACGATCGCGGTGGCTTCCTCGAACTGCGCCATCTTCGCGATCAGTTGGCCTTGCGCGTCGAGCACGAACGAGCCGCCGTCGAACACCAGTTCGTCCTGGGCGCCGACCATGTTCACGTAGACCATCGGCAGACCGGTTTCGCGAATCCGCGCACGCAGAATGTCGAAGCGCACAACTTCCTTGTTCAGGTGATACGGCGAGCCGTTCGGGATCAGCAGCACTTGCGCGCCCGCCGCCTTCGCCATCTGCGCAGCCGACGCATGCCACGCGTCCTCGCAGATCACCACGCCGTACTTCACGCCGTCGAGTTCGAACACGAACGGCTGCGGGTCGGACGCGAAGTAGCGCTTCTCGTCGAACACTTCGGTATTGGGCAGATCCTGCTTGCGATAGGTGCCGACCACCGCGCCGTCGACCAGCAGCGACGCCGCGTTGAACGTATCGACCGGCGGCACGCCGCGCTCGATCGGCGCGTTTGCATTACCATGGCCGTGCGTTACCCCTTGTGCCACATCACGCAGCGGATGGCCGACAATCACATGCAAGCCGGTGAACGGCTTGAGTTGCACGGCAAGGTCGGCCAGCGCCGCCGCGCTCGCCGCATAGAACGCGGGACGCAGCAGCAGGTCTTCGGGGGGATAGCCGGATAACGCGAGTTCGGGTGCGATCAGCAGCTTCGCACCATCGTTGTGCGCCGCGCGCGCGGCAGCGACGATCTTCGCGACGTTGCCGGCGAAGTCGCCGACAGTGACATTGATTTGAGCAAGAGCGATTCGGGTCTTCATGGCAGGATCGACAGGCAAGCCGAAGTGGCTTGCGAGTACCGCGGCTGGTTGGCTCGACGGAATGGACAAATCGGATAAACAAACGACGCGGCGCTCACGGCGCCGCGCCGCTCATTGGGAACAGTCACACAGATTGAACCAGGAACGCTTTGATTATCGCACGGGCATTCTGGCATCGCCCTCCGAGGTGGACGCCGCCGAATGGAATGCCCTTCTTGCGCAGCAGTCGCAACCCACGCCGTTTTTGCGGCACGAGTTTCTGAGCGCACTGCATGCGACCCGCTGCGCGGTCGCCGATACCGGCTGGGCGCCGCAATTCGTCACGCTCGCCGACCCGCGCACGGGCAAGCTCGCGGCGGCCGCGCCGGTGTATCTGAAGGGGCACTCGTACGGCGAGTACGTGTTCGACTGGGCATGGGCCGATGCGTACAAGCGCAACGGCTTGCCGTACTACCCGAAGTTGGTGTGCGCGGTGCCCTTCACGCCGGTACAAGGCAACCGGCTGCTGTCGACGGACGCGCATGCGTTGCGGCATCTGTCGGCCACGCTGATGGCGTTCGCCGAGCAGGCCGACGTGTCCTCGCTGCACGTGCTATTCCCCACCGAAACGGAAGCGAACACGCTCACTGAAATGGGCATGATGCAGCGTGAAGGCGTGCAGTTTCACTGGCTGAACGACGGCTATCGCGACTTCGACGATTTCCTCTCCACGCTCGAGCAGAAGAAGCGCAAGAACATTCGCGCCGAACGCCGCAAGGTCCGCGAGGCCGGCGTGACGATGCGCAGAATTCGCGGCGAGGATATCCAGGACGCCGACTGGCGTTTCTTCAGCAAGTGTTATCGGCAAACCTATCGCGAGCACTTTTCGAGTCCGTATCTGAACCTCGATTTCTTCCGGATGATCGGCGCGTCGATGCCGGAGAATCTGCTGCTCGTGATCGCCGAATACGAAGGCAAGCCGATCGCCAGTTCGCTGGTGGTCTATCAGCGCGACGCGAACACCGGCGGCACTTTGTACGGCCGCTACTGGGGCGCGTTGGAACACGTGCCGTGTCTGCACTTCGAAACCGCGTATTACCAGCCGCTCGAATTCTGCATCGAGGAGAAGCTCGGCGCGTTCGAAGGCGGCGCGCAAGGCGAGCACAAGATGACGCGCGGCTTCCTGCCCACGGTGACGCGCTCCACGCATTGGCTCGCGCATCCAGCCTTCGCCGATGCGGTCGGCCATTTCCTCGACAATGAAAAGAACAGCATCCACGCGTATGTGGACGAGCTGCGCGAACACAATCCATTCAAAGGCTGAAGCGCGTTTATGGCGTGGTTTCTCTATCTGCTCGAATGCTCGGACGGCAGCGTCTATACCGGCATCGCCACCGACGTGCAGGCGCGCTTCGACAAACACGCGAGCGGCGCGGGCGCGCGTTATACGCGCTCGCGCAAACCGGTGCGGGTGCTGGCTTCGTTCGAGCTGGCGGACCGGTCGAGCGCGTCGCGCGCGGAGTATTGGGTCAAGCGTTTGTCGCCCGTCGACAAGCGGGCGCTTGCGGCTGGATTGCGTGCGCTGGAGTCGGTGGTGCCGGTCGCGGAGCCGGTCGCGGAGCCGGTTGCGGTTGATCAGACGCACGAACAGACTGGGGCTTCGTGACGGACACACCGTCACGGACGCCCGCTACCCCCTCGCCTCCCGCATCCTCTCGCTCAAGAAGCGCTGCATCCGCGCCAGCTCGCCCACCGCGTCGGCCTGCAGCGACGTCAGCCCCTCGCGCGCCGGAAGTTCGTGCCGGATCGGGCACAAGGTCCGGTTCAACGCCGCGTCGATCTCGGCGCTCACCAGCTCGACCCATGCGTCAAGTTCGTCGTGCCTCTCGCGCCGGTTCGAACTCAGACGCAACTGTGTCGCGGTCCCCGCCATTCTGCGCAACAGGCTCAGCACCGTGAGCGTCACGGTGTCGGCCATCGAGTCCTCCAGTTTTTCGAGGCGCATCCGGCCGATGGCCTCCTCGGCGTTATTGCTGCAAAGACCCGCGGCGCGGCGCAAGCGCTCCATGTCCTTTTCGCTGCGGCGGTGCGACTCCAGCGCCGCGCGCAGATACGCGACGTTCGCGCGCACCGCGTCGCTCAGATAAGCGCGGTAGTCGACCTTTTCGCGCGTCGGCCATAGATAGAACGTGGCGAGCAACGCCAGCACGCAGCCAAGCACGTTGTTGCCGAGCCGCGTTAGCGCGAACACGAATTCGTTGGCGCCGGGTGTCGCGAAGTCGGCGACCAGCACGAAGGTCGGCGTCAGGAACAGCACGAAGAGGCTGTAGCTGACGGGCCGCAGCGCCATCGTCGCCAGCACCAGCGGAAAGACCGCGAGCGAAATGCCGAGCGGCGAATGAATCGCGTAGCCGATCGCCGCCGCCAGCACCCCGCCGACGATGCTGCCCGCCGCGCGCTCGATGCTCCTCGGCCACGTCGCGGCAATCGACGGCTGCAGGATCAGCAGCGTCGCCATGGTCGCCCAGTAGCCGAACGGCAGCCCCATCGCGCGAATCACCAGAAAGCCCGCCGTGGTCGTCACGCCGACGCGCGCCGCGTGGCGCAAGCCGACCGACTGGCTCGACAGGTTGGCCTTGAGCGTCGCCCATGTGCGCGCCGCCAGACGCGCCGCGCTGTCGGTCCACCGCTCGGGCTGCGTAAAGAGAGGCGCGAAATCGACCAGCTCGAAGTCGCACTTCAGCTTCACGGGCTCCATCAACGCGCTTTCGAGCCGCCGCGCGAGACGCTGCAAGCGCAACTGTAAATCCGCGAGACGCTCCCAGCGCGCGTCGCCGGCTGCGGCGCCGATGCCGCGCAGCACCTCGCCGATCGCGCTCAGCAAGCGCGCCGCGCGCTTCGCGCGCCATGCGTCGTCGGGGACTTTTTCACTCGCGCCGGACACGGCGATCAGGTACGCGAACAACGCCTCGCCTTCTGTCAGCAAGCCAAGCAGCGTGTCGTAAGTCTGCCGGCCGCCGGTTCGCGACGCGGGCACGCTGGCCAGCGCCTGGCGCGAGCGCTCCAGCGCGGCGCGCGCATCGGCGCGAAATTTCGCGGCATGTGTGGCCCAATCGCGCGAGCCCGCGCGATGTTCGAGCAGACGGGCGCTATCCAGCGCGATGTCGGCGAGCCGCAGATACACGGCGCGCAATGTCGCGCGGCTCGCGCCGAACGGATGAATGCGCCACACGCTCAAACTCAGCGCGATCGCAAACAGGCAGCCGATCAGGTAGACGCCGAGAAACGGGAAGCCGGCGCGCGCATCGTGCATCGGCCGGTCGACCATCACCACGCACGCGGTGGCCGCGAGAATCGTCACTTGCGAGGTGGCGGCGCCCCAGACGCGGCCAAACGCGCCGAGCGTCGTGAACGCGAGCAGCGCCAGCGCCGCGAAGCCGGTGCCGACGCCGGACGCGAAAGCGGTAAGACCGCCGCATAGCGTCGACAGCAACGTGAAGCCCATCATCGACGCGAAGCGAGCGCGGTTGGAACCGGCGGCGTCGGCGAGACAGGTCCAGAAAGCGCCGATCGCGGCCCACGCGAACATCGGGTCGTGAAGCAGGTTGCCCACCGCCAGCATCGCCGTGGATGCGCACGCCGCCCGCAAGCCTTCGGACAGGCTGGCCTCGCTCGCCGCGAACGACACCATCCAGACCGGCCGCCTGCGATAGATCGCAGTGACGACCGCATACAACCGGCTCGACCAGCGCGACGACGACGGGTGGGACTTGCGGTTGATCATCCGGACGGTGTGCTCCTGGAAACGCGCGCGTTGAAATGCGCATTGGGGCGCGAGGTCCGCGCTTCGATTCAGCCCGCGCGACGGCTGCTCGCATCAGGCGGCAAATAATAAGGGTTTACACCTAAATATAAAAATGCCTTCGCTTCATCCACGCGATGCACGGCGTCTATGCGCGCAGATTCACGCAGGTTCGCGGCCCGTGCCTCACCCACAACAGTACGCGAACACGTTGAAACCCCATGAAAAAACCGCGCGGCCCTTGCGGGCTCGCGCGGTTCTGTTCAGGCAGCCGGCTTTTCAAGCAGCGGCGCGACGTACGCTCACTTCTTGTAATTCGCGACGCCTTCGCTGATTTCCTTGTGCGCGGCTTCGATGCCCGCCCAGCCGTCGACCTTCACCCACTTGCCCTTCTCCAGCGCCTTGTATTGCTCGAAGAAGTGCTTGATCTGGTCTTTCAGGTAAGCCGGGACGTCGTCGATCGACTTCAGGTCGGCGGTCATCGGGCAAATCTTGTCTTGCGCGACGGCGATCAGTTTCGCGTCCACGCCCGATTCGTCGGTCATCTGCAGCATGCCGAGCGCGCGGGCGCGCACCACGGAGCCTGCCAGCAGCGGGAACGGCGTGATCACCAGCACGTCGACCGGGTCGCCGTCGCCCGACAGCGTTTGCGGGATGAAGCCGTAATTGGCGGGATAGCGCATGCCGGTGCCGATGAAACGGTCGACGACGAGCAGGCCCAGGTCCTTGTCGGCTTCGTACTTCACCGGATCGCTTTGCGCCGGGATTTCGATGATGACGTTGAAATCTTGCGGAAGGTCTTTGCCTGCGGGGACGTGATTGAAGCTCATGAGCGCTCTCTGATCAGGATGGAAGTCGGGACACGGCGTGCGGCGCGGGAGCTCGGGCGGCGTGCATCGTGGCGGTTGCCCCGAGCTTGCCTTGCTATTGCCTCGAGCGGCTTGGCGGCCGGACAGTGCGGAATGCGCCATTATAGCCAATCGGCCGATGGCACCCGCGCCTCTATCGGCGCGATAATCGTCGGACGTCTCGCGATTATGCCTCTCGTTTGTGAACACCGCGTCGTCAGACCGGCGGCGCGCAACGTCAAGGAGCATGCATGGAAGAAGCCCGACACTTCATCGGCGGCGAGTGGGCCGCCGCATCCGGCGGCGACACGATCGCCGTGCTCGATCCATCGGACGGCCAGCCGTTCACCCGTCTCGCGCGCGGCACCGAGGCCGATATCGACGCCGCCGTGCACGCCGCGCGCCGCGCGTTCGAGGGCACGTGGGGCGCGGCGAGCGCGGCCGAACGCGGCCGCGTGCTGTACCGGCTGTCGATGCTGGTGGCCGCCCGCCAGGAAGAACTGGCGCAGCTCGAAGCGCGCGACACCGGCAAGCCGCTCAAGCAGGCGCGCGCCGATTCCGCCGCCCTCGCCCGCTATTTCGAGTTCTATGCCGGCGCGGCCGACAAGTTGCACGGCGAAACGCTGCCGTATCAAAGCGGCTACACGGTGCTGACGATTCGCGAGCCGCACGGCGTGACCGGCCACATCGTGCCGTGGAACTATCCGATGCAGATCTTCGGCCGCAGCGTGGGCGCGGCGCTCGCCACCGGCAACGCGTGCGTCGTCAAGCCCGCCGAAGATGCGTGCCTGTCCGTGCTGCGCGTTGCCGAACTGGCCGCCGAGGCGGGCTTGCCGGCCGGCGCGCTGAATATCGTCACTGGCTATGGACACGAAGCGGGCGCGGCGCTCGCACGGCATCCCGGCATCGACCACATTTCGTTCACCGGGTCGCCGGAAACCGGCAAGCTGGTCACGCAGATGGCCGCCGAAAACCACGTGCCGGTCACGCTGGAGCTAGGCGGCAAGTCGCCGCAAATCGTCTTCGCCGACGCGGACCTCGACGCGGCGCTGCCGGTGCTGGTCTCGGCGATCGTGCAGAACGCCGGGCAAACCTGTTCGGCGGGCAGCCGCGTGCTGATCGACCAGGCCATTTACGAACCGCTACTCGACCGGCTGAGCGGCGCGTTTCATGCGCTGCGCGTCGGCCCTTCGCATGCCGACCTCGACTGCGGGCCGCTGATCAACGCCAAACAGCAGCAGCGCGTGTGGGACTTCCTCTCCGACGCGCAGCACGACGGCATCGCGATGGCGGCGCACGGCGAAGTGATTCCCGAAGCGCCGGAAAGCGGCTTCTATCAGGCGCCCACACTTTTGCGCGACGTGCCCGCGAGCCACCGCCTCGCGCGCGACGAAGTGTTCGGCCCGGTGCTCGCCGCCATGCCCTTCCGCGACGAGGACGAAGCGCTCGCGCTCGCCAACGGCACGCAGTACGGCCTCGTGGCCGGCATCTGGACGCGCGACGGCGCGCGGCAGATGCGGCTCGCGCGGCGGCTGCGCTCCGGCCAGGTGTTCATCAACAACTATGGCGCGGGCGGCGGCGTCGAATTGCCGTTCGGCGGCGTCAAACATTCGGGGCATGGCCGCGAAAAAGGTTTTGAGGCGCTGTACGGCTTCACCGTGCTGAAGACCATCGCGATCCGGCACGGCTAGCGGGCATCCTGGTTCAATGCAACCATGCAACACATCCCACAACAAGCAACGGAGACATCATGCGGTTGACAGGCAAAACGGCCATCGTCACGGGCGGCGGCTCGGGTTTCGGTGAAGGCATCGCAAAGACTTACGCGCGCGAAGGCGCAAACGTGGTGGTCAACGATCTGAACGGCGCGGCCGCCGAGCGCGTCGCGAGCGAAATCGCGCTGGCCGGCGGGAAGGCCATCGCGGTGCCCGGCAATGTCGCGCAGCGCGAGGACTGGCGCAGACTGCGCGAGGCCGCGCTCGAAGACTTCGGCAGCGTGCAGATCGTCGTCAATAACGCGGGCACCACGCATCGCAACAAGCCGGTGCTCGAAGTGGCGGAAGCCGAGTTCGACCGCGTCTACGCGGTCAACGTCAAAAGCATCTACTGGAGCGTGCAGGAGTTCGTGCCGTATTTCCGCGAGCAAGGCGGCGGCTCGTTCGTCAACATCGCGTCGACGGCCGGCGTGCGACCGCGTCCGGGGCTCGTCTGGTACAACAGCAGCAAGGGCGCGGTGATCATCGCGAGCAAGTCGCTTGCCGTCGAACTCGGCCCGGACCGGATTCGCGTGAACTGCGTGAATCCGGTGATGGGTGAAACGGCGCTGCTCTCCGAGTTCATGGGCGTCGAGGATACGCCGCAAAACCGCCAGCGCTTTCTTGCCGGCATTCCGCTCGGGCGCTTCTCGACGCCGCAGGACATCGCCAACGCCGCGCTTTATCTGGCTTCGGATGAAGCGGAGTTCGTCACTGGGGTGTGCCTGGAAGTGGATGGCGGGCGCTGCGTGTAACGGCGCGTTGGTCTGACGCAGTGCCACCCGCATGCGCGGGCCGCCCATGCGCGGCCCGCGCCACAGTCAGTGTTTTCCCCCGGTATTCATTCGTCGTGCAAACCACCCGGCACGGCTAGAATCGGTCGACGGCGGTACGTCAATCCCACAAGAAAAGAGGAGACACCATGGCTAGTCCCGTAGATCCGCTCCACCATCCCGGCGCGGGTGCGCCACCTTCCACCTTCGAAGAGGCCACCTACCGCAAGGTCAGCTGGCGGCTCGCGCCGCTCCTGATGCTCTGCTACGTGGTCGCGTATCTGGACCGCGTGAACGTCGGCTTCGCGAAGCTGCAGATGACCAGCGACCTCGGCCTGAGCGATGCGGTGTACGGCTTCGGCGCGGGGATTTTCTTCGTCGGCTATTTCATCTTCGAAATTCCGAGCAACGTGATCCTGCACAAGGTGGGCGCGCGCGTGTGGATTGCGCGGATCATGGTGTCGTGGGGCGTGATCTCGATGCTCACCATGTTCGTCACCACGCCGACCATGTTCTACGTGATGCGCTTTCTGCTCGGGCTCGCCGAGGCGGGGTTCTTTCCTGGGATCATCCTTTATCTCACTTACTGGTATCCGGCGCACCGGCGCGGGCGCATGACCACCTGGTTCATGACGGCGATCGCGCTGTCGGGGGTGATCGGCGGGCCGGTGTCGGGTTATATCCTGAAGAGCTTCAACGGCGTGAACGGCTGGCATGGCTGGCAGTGGCTGTTTCTGCTCGAAGGCATTCCGTCGGTGATCGTCGGGATCATGGTGTTTGCGATGCTGGATGACCGCATCTCGAAGGCCAAATGGCTGACTAAAGAAGAGCAGCAGTTGCTCGAGCGTCATGTGTCGGCGGAAGAAGCGACCAAGCATGACATGCCGATTCGTCAGGTGCTCACGAATGGGCGTGTGTTGATGTTCAGCCTCACGTACTTTTCGTTTGTGATGGGATTGTATGGGGTGAGCTTCTGGTTGCCGACGATCATCAAGGCGACCGGCGTGACCGATTCGTTCATGATCGGGCTGTTGTCGGCGATTCCGTTTGCGGCGGCGGTGGTGGCGATGGTGCTGGTGGCGCGCAGCGCGGATCGGCAGCGCGAGCGGCGCTGGCATATTGCGTTGCCGGCGTTTGCGGGGGCGGTTGGGCTGGTGCTTTCGGTGGTGTGGACGCACAACACGGTGCTCGCGATGGCGTCGCTCACGCTCGCGACGATGGGCATTCTCACTACCCTGCCTCTGTTCTGGAGTTTGCCGACGGCGATTCTGGCGGGGACGGGGGCGGCGGCTGGGATTGCGATGATTAATTCGATTGGCAACCTTGCCGGGTTTCTTAGTCCTTATGCGGTGGGGTGGTTGAAGCAGGCTACTGCGGCTAATGATTCGGGGATGTATATGCTCGCTGCATTTATGGTTCTCGGTGGGCTGCTTGCGATTAGTGTGCCGGCCAGGATGGTTAATAAGTGAGGGGTTGCCACAACGTCTTCACTGAAGGCAGATGTCGCGATGAAAAGCCCCGCCGAAGCGGGGCGTCCCACCACAGACGAGATGCAGGCAAGCTTAGAGGTCAACGAAACGCGGCAACAGGTCCTGGTCCGCAAGGCGAATTTCGATATCGTTTGCGACCTTGACATGATCGAGGTTATCCGCGTCGAACACTTCATCTGTCACGCGAACAATGATCGTGCCCTGCTGCTGGCCGTCGCGCGCAACCGGAATTAGGGCGCGCGCTTCTGGAACTTCTGCCTGTGTAAGAACGTGTGGCAGGTAGACCATCCAGCCGACTGCGAGTCGGTCGGGAAAGACGGACTCATATTTAGTCGGAGCTACTTGAATAGCCTGCGCAGGCCAGATTTGTAGAATCCCTTCCAGCAAATTTGCAATCGTGGTGTAGTTCGCTAGAGAAGCAACACCTCTAGACTGAAAATGCGTCAGGCAAGGTCCATTTAGTGCGTAGCTAGTGTTGAACCGCTTTTCGAGCATGCCGACAATGCGCAGGAACAGACACGCTTGACGCTCGAATAGAAACCCCGCCAAAGCGGGACAGGAGCTACGAACGCCGACGTTATACACGAATGTTTACCAGGTTCGCTTTTTCAGCGCGTAGCCATACAGGCCATACTGCGTATTTGTGGCGGAGTCGAAATAAACGCCTTGTGTGATACCGTCATCGGTCTCGGTCCACGATTTGCCGTAGTCCTTGCTGGCAAGCGTAATGTCGCGCGGAGCACCTTGCCCGGTGGCATCCGTCGCATACACAAGCAGTACGCCGCGCTTGCCCACGCTGAATCCGTCCAGCGTCAGACGTGCATCGAAGGTATGGGGTTGCTCGACCGTCTGGTTGCGGCGATTTCCCCATGTCGATAGCGCACCAGTTCGGCGCCCGTTGTCGCTCAAGTCATTCCAGTTGCGCGGGGGTCCAAGCCGGGATAGCGCATAGACTGAGTAGGCGTAATCGGGCGGCACCTGCTCGGACTGGAGCGAGACGACAACCTGATTCGGAAGCTTCACGTCAGGCTCGAATGCGTCGCTATCCCATTTCAGCCGGTCCACGATGCTTTCAGGCTGCATATCCTCCACTTCTTCCGGCACGTAGCAGGCGACCCGCAGCGTGCCGTCCGGGCCAAGGTCCACGGCGTCAAAGGTCTTTCGCGGTGTGTCGTCCCCGGTGGCGTGGAGCGGAACCGTAATCTCTTTCCATGTGCGCCCGCTGTCCGCCGTGCGCCAGACGCGTGGTCCCCAGCCAACGGCGTATCCCCGGTCAGGATCAAGGAAAAGTAGCTGGCCGATATTCCGGTTTTCCGGCCAGTCAAGTTGCGTCCAGTTCTTGCCGCCGTCGCGTGAGCGCCAGAGCTTCGTTATATGTGGTGCGGGTCCCTTCTCATTATCGGCTCGTTCGTAGTCCATCCAGTTCGTGCTGACGTACTGCGTCCTCCAGTCTTTCGAATACCACCAGGCTGCGTCCTGCCCCGGTTGCTGGAAGTGGCGCGTCAGACCACCGTCGATGGTGCCGCGAAAAAAGCTAACAGTGCGCCGATTAAGTCGCTCGCTGGAATTATTCATCCATGCTTCGCTAGGCTCAGCGTATTCAGGGTCCTTTCGCTGGTTGGCGGGCTTGAATGTAATCTCTGGTCCCGCGATCTTAAGACTGACAACTTCGTTCCCGTTGATCTGCAAATTGCCGCCCCCATACGGCTTGTCATTCTTCATGAACGTTGTCGAGATTGTCTGCCAGCTTGGGATCGTCATGCTTTGATATCCGTAAGTTGCAATAGCGGCCAGGAAAAGGCTGCCGAAAATGAATGTCCTGCGCCTGGGCATCCGCATGTCACTTCGCGTCCATCAGGCGGCCGAGTGCTGTGCTTGCAGGGTCGGCAACATCGACCCTGGTGGCATCCCACGCGTCGCCGATGGTTTTGCCCGCAACCACCTTGCCGCTGTCCCATACCTGTTCGTAGGTTCGCGAGTCGCCCCATTCTTCCAGCGCCGGACCGCCCATGATCTTCATCATGTCAGGAAGCTGCAAACCGGCCAGTCCACCATCAAGATAGGCGAGTGGATGTGTCTTGAACGCAAAGCTCTTGAACATCTCGCTGTCCAGTTCAAGCTTGTATTGAGGAGCCGTCATCTTGAAGCTGCCATTTCCCGGCTTCACACTGCTCATCTGGATGAGGTTTCCCTTCATGTTCTGCTTCAGTCCATCTTCCATGTTTGCCTGCAGATACCACCTCGCGCTGTCGAGCCAATCCTTGCCCGCTTGGGAAAGCGTTGGCTTCAATTTCGCGCCATAATTTGAACAGTAGAAGTAGCCATAGCTGACGTAATAGCCTGGCGGTTTATGCCCGCAGCCGATGTGCCGCATCATGAAGTTGCTATGTCGGGACCAGTCGGAGGCGGTGCAATCGGGCTGGATTAGCGTCTGCCGCTGGTGCAGCAGACGGGCGGAAACTTCCCTGTCGGTCCACGGGTCCCAGGACGTGGCGAAGGCTTTCACGGTGGCCCACGCGCTGCCCGTCGTGACCTTCTCGACTGTTTCTGTGTATTCGCACTGCAACGGCCTGTAGTAGTACTCGCAATGTCCGATTATCGAATCCGCAGCAGGTGGCACATGATCGTCACAAGCAGTACGCTCCACGCGGGCGCGCTTCGTGTATGACTTCAGCGTCATGTACGACTCCGCGTAACCCACATCCTTGTCTTCATCTGCCATTTTCAGTTGCCCTTCAACCGGATCGAAACACCTTGAGGGACATGACTCTGGGCAAGCGACGTTTCGCCATGCTCATTGGTTGTACCTTCGGCAATCAGCTTGCCCTCAGAGAACATCTGATAACGTGTATTGGCGACGGGAACGTCGGACCCGGCCCAATGCGCAACGAAAGCCTCGTCAAACGCCTCTGTAGATTCCGGCAATGGCGGAACTGCGGTTGACAGTCTCTGCGCGCCTTTCTTCTGGATCGTAATGACCTTCAGGAAGAGATCGAACGGGCCGCCTAACGTAATGCTGCCGTCCTTCATGTGGATAAACGCGCCGCCTGATTCGAGGGTAAATTCCTTCTTCGCGCTGATACGCACCGTGCCGTTGACGCTCGCCATCGTCAGGTCCTGGGCGGCCAGCAGCGACATGGCATCACTCTGTGCCTGCACTTCCACCGGACCCTTCGCGGCAAAAATCTTGATGCCGGATTTCTGTGCGAACAGCGATATCTTTTCTCCAGCCGCGACCGTGAACCGCTTCAGCACACTCCAGTCGGCGTTTTTCCCGGCAACGGTTGAAATGCTGTCCTGTGCCGAAAGCTGAACGCCACCGCCCGCGACAATGCCCGCCGATGCGGGGGTGCTCATCAGCAGGCCCGGCTTTTTCAGGCCGCCGAATTCCTCTTTCATTTGCTGCTGTGCATCGGTATCGGCGGGTTCGGCCTTCGCGCTATTGGCGGATGCCGCCAGCGCCTTCGCGGTCGCCGGCGCGCTCTCAAGCTGGGCGATGGTCTCCTGCATGTCGAGTTGCAGGCCGGTTGCGCCGGGACGGTCATACGCCGTGACCATCATTCCCTTACCAGCGCGATTCACGCCGTAACCGCACGTGCGCGCCTCAAAGCCTTCCCCCCTATATTCCAGTTTGTTGTTAACCAGGTAGCCGAGATTGAGTTGCGACTTGCCCGAATGCTCGGTGCTAAGCTTGATGCCCTCCTGACCGGCCCAGTCCTCCATGCGCAGCTTGTTGTTCTTCTGCGTACGGATCACGTTACGCGAAAGCCAGCGCCGGTCATTCGTCACCAGATCGCGCGCCTGGCTGTGGTGATGGAACGCGACAATTTCAGGCTTGTCCGGGTCGCCGTCACGGCAGGTAATCACCGCTTCTGCATCGTCCAGCGCCGGGAAGTGCATCCCGGTTTGCAGCTTGCCCGCGAACGGCTTAGCCAGTCTTAGCGGTACGCTCTCGCCGCCGTTAGGCCACGTTTCGAAGTCCGCATCGAATCGAACGGTATAGTGGCCGTTTTGCGTGATGTACGCGTATGAGTAGGAGTCCGGGCTTGTGACACGCGCCGAAAGGGTGCCGGTCACTTTGGCCCAGGTTTCAGGCTCAAGTTTGAGCCGGAAGCGCCGGTCGGCGGGTATCGCCTTGTAGCTGTTTGTATAGGACGCATCGCGCGCGCCGCTATGCGTGACCTCGACAATCAACTGGCCTTTCGGTGCATCGGGCAAGACAATATCTGTTTCCAGCACACGCCCCGGCTGCAACGCCAGAATATTGCTCTCGCCTTCATAGACGATCTGCCAGGTAATCGCAGCTTCGTGACGGAGTTGCGCTTCCCATTTCGCGCCCGCCCGGTCCAGGTGGTGCGTGCCGTAGATATAGCACTGGCCGTAGGTCGTGGAATCGCCGGGCGCAACGTTGGCTGTATCGCGAAAACGCTCCCAACTTTGCCCAGGGTTGTAATCCGCGACAACGAACGACTGCGGCACGGTGACGGTATGAGTTCTGATCGCCGTCACTGCCTCGACGCCGCTCGCTTCGAGTCCCGCTGCCGCGCGGTACGGCACGATCTGGCGCGGATCATAGATGTAATGGTCTATGTCGTCGCCAAAGACCACTTGATCGCCGTATTCCGTGTCCAGGATATAGCTATAGATGCCCGATTTCTCTTGCAGCATATGGGCGTAACTCTGGTCGCTCATACCGTGCTGCATGCGGAACAGGTGTTTTGGGTATTGCCCGCGCAATCGGAAGGAAAACTGGTGCTCCCTCAACCCGTGACCGCGCAGTATCGCCGCCAGAATATCTGGCGTGCTCGAGTGCTGGAAGATTTTCCTGCGGGTGACGGCAGCCAAACGCGCCAGATGCGACTTGAGTACGACCTTGTACTTTACATAGTCCTTCGTGATCTGGACCGTGGAGAACCGCTCGATGAAACCCGAGAATTTCCGAGGCGGGCCATCGTTGGGCACAATGACAAACGACGCATCGCGGTTCAGGTAATCGGCGCGTGCAAGCTGCTGCGGGTGGGTCAACTCGATATGCACCTCGGTTGGTTCGCCCATCTTTTCGGAAGCTGTGAACGATACGACCGAGAGCGCCGCCGCGCTATCCGTGCCAGGAACATCGAGAAAATACGCTTGGCGTCCTGTAACGCCATCGCGTAATGAATCAAACTCTGCCACTCCCCGCTCCCTGAAAAGGCCAGTGATGCAGCACTCGCTGCTAACCCGTTACATGACCATTTAAGTCTCATCAGGTCAACGGAAACAAAACGAGATAGACGTGTTGTGACAATTCTTGACAGGGTGCGGGAGGGTCTAATTCCTAATGCATAGGTAATGCAAAGAAGAAAAGGGGCGAGAACTAGTTCGCGCCTTTCTTCTTGATGCGTTGTATTACCGCAATGGACCAATCGGTAGTGGTGCCTGTGCTTGTATTTGGAACGAAGACGCGAGTCACGAGCTTGGCAAGTGGCTGAAGCTGCAGCTTATCGCGGCATCAGTAAGCCAGAGAACATTACCGGTGCCGACAGGGTATTCAAGGTCAAAGGTCATTATTGAGCGCGACGGCGAGACAAATGGCAAGATGAGCGGCGGGCACATCGACCTATGGAACGGCAAAAAAATTGACCGGCAGCCTCACGTACTTTTCGTTTGTGATGGGCTTGTATGGGGTGAGCTTCGGGTTGCCGACGATCATCAAGGCGACCGGCGTGACCGATGCGTTCATGATCGGGCTGTTGTCCGCGATTCCGTTTGCGGCGGCGGTGGTGGCGATGGTACTGGTGGCGCGCAGCGCGGATCGGCAGCGCGAGCGGCGCTGACATATTGCGTTGCCGGCGTTTGCGGGGGCGGTTGGGCTGGTGCTTTCGGTGGTGTGGACGCACAACACGTTGCTCGCGATGGCGTCGCTCACGCTCGCGACGATGGGCATTCTCACTACCCTGCCGCTGTTCTGGAGCTTGCCGACGGCGATTCTGGCGGGGACGGGGGCGGCAGCGGGGATTGCGATGATTAATTCTATCGGCAACTTGGCCGGGTTTCTTAGTCCTTATGCGGTGGGGTCGTTGAAGCAGGCTACGGCGGCTAATGATTCGGGGATGTATATGCTTGCGGCGTTTATGGTTCTTGGTGGGCTGCTTGCGATTAGTGTGCCGGCCAGGATGGTTAATAAATGAGGGGTGGGTCGCGGGCCTTCGCGGTGATCTACTGCTGGGGCTTTGCGTTGGTGTGTCAACGAGCGACCTCTACACCGCTGAGAACGGTCGTTTATCCGAAGAAACAACCGAGCGACAAATGCGGGCCGACTACTGCCAACGGATGAGGCACTAGTCGGCCATCTGCGGCCGTTCGTCTGCGTGCTCCGGCGGTCATTCGAGCGTCGGTTTCACCCTGACGACGGTCCTTCACTCGACGATGATGTTCATCTAGTTCTCGCTTTTAACACGTGTTTCCGACGCGCCGCGTGGTCGACTGGTCGCATGGAAAGTCCGCTGGGGGCAGTGTGTTCAACGGATCGATCTGGTGACAGAAGAGGCATACATCCTCCTTCGGGCAGCTAGCATCGGGCTTGAAGATTCGCATCCTTTAAGGACGCCGCGCGTCTCTTCAACGAGCATGGAATGTGCGCTGAAAAAGAAAGTGCCCATAGCGGGGACATTTGGGTCGTATTTATGCGTTCGCATACAGGATACGAACGAGCGCATTGAATGTTGAGCAGAGACGGGACGTTTGGCCGGTGCGAGTGGAGAAAGGCTTGCAAATCGCTCGAGATTGTCTAGGCTACTGCGATACACGTCAATCGAGCGCTGAGTTTGGGCCTTTATGTGGACTTTCAAAGACATCCCTCACTCAATGTGGCTTGTACGAAAGACTTGGATAACCAGGGGCGCGCGCCTGTACTACTCCCAGTATGGAGAAGATGCCGTACTGCGTGAGATCATCAGTCCGACCTTCAACAATGGTGTTTACGTGGATGTGGGCGCCTACCATCCCATCAAGTTCTCGAATACATACGCGTTGTACAGGCGAGGGTGGCGCGGCATCAACATCGATATGGACCCGGTGAAAATCGAGGCATTCAAGCTTGCGCGGTCTGGCGATACCAACGTGTGCGCAGCGATTTCTAACGAGAAGGCAACGCGGCAAGCCTACATTTTTTCCGCTTACGGACTAACTTCGACCATAGAACCGGGAGAGGTTGCGAGACGCGCCGAAACCCCCGTCTCCGTGAGGAACGTCGAAACGACGACGCTCAATGACGTGCTGGCGAATAGCTGTTACTCAGCTCGAGAGATCGATCTGCTTTCAATCGACGCGGAAGGTCACGACTATCAGGTGCTGCGGTCAATCGATATCAACAAGTACAGGCCAAAGATTGTTATCGTGGAATCGACATTGATGTTGATAAACGACATCATGAAGTCGGCAATATATCGTTATCTCGTGGATCACGACTATCGGCTGGTAGGCTGGACCCATTTATCACTGATCTTCCGGTTGGACAAATCCGAGATCTTTCGCTTCCAGTTATAGGTCGCAGCGGTAATGGATGTCTGCTCTACGGCAAGAAAAAAGGTCGCTCCGTTGTTCATGCCAGCCAGCTTCCCCCTTTTGTCCTTTAATGGCGCGCCCATCGGCGTTCGAGGCTAGCTCGCTTTGTCGAAACCGAAAGCCGTTCAATGACCGCTATGTCCAGAAAACGGGACCTCTCGACCGGATTCGAGCGACGGACCGCATCGGGTCGCCTTCAGTCCTCCACATCGTCCGATACCAGGTACTCCCCAAGCCGGTCTCGGATGGAGCGCCACGAGTCACAAAGGCTACTCAGCCGCCTATGAAATTGCGGTGTAAATAGGTCAAAGCAGCGATCAATCACTCTCCTGCCCTACTCGCCCTTATCCAATCGGCCAATCCCGGCATTTAGCCCCAAGACTAAATCCGAGATAGGCTCCCTCCTTTATAATTACCAAGTCGCCGGGAAACACCTAGCGACCAGGTTTAGCAGCCTGTGATACAAACCGCACTCCCGCTCAGGCGGGTGTGCGTCTACTGCTGCACGTCTATATATTTCAATGGGCGGGCTGTGGTGGGGGAGCCGCAAGGCTCGCCGGTTTGTTTGTATCCCGGTCTGCTAACCCCGCCACGTGCCCGCTCACCCCTCCCCCAAAAGGCGCGTGTCCGGGCGACCCCAAGAACCAACAGGGAGATCGCACCATGCCCAGGTCCGTCAAAAATCAACCGGCTTCGCGTCCGCCAGTCGACGCACTCCAGTACGAAAAGCTTGCCCTTTCCGCGTTCGATTTATGCGACCGGCAGGTGGGGCAACTGGACACGTTGATCACACTCGCGTCATCGATAGTTAGAAATCCTGCGATTACGCGCGACGAAAGAAAGCGTCGTCAGACGCTGCTCGAATTGCTGCTGGACACGGCCGAGCAGTATCAGCAGGAACTCGAATGCGACCGCGAGTTATTCCAGGTGATTGCACTCGACGCGAAGGGCATCCCGCGCAGCCGCCTCACCGCGCAGCATGCGACGAACTTGCTGGCTAAGGCATCGCAGAGAGCAAAAGCGTCCATCGAAGAAGCCCACGTTTCGCCGCGCAAAAAGCCATCTGCGAAATGCGCGATCACGTTGACCTCGACCGCCGTGCAGCAACCGGCCACTGCCCCGCACTAAGCGATCAAATCAGGCACCCCACAACAGGCAATACCCAGCACAAAAACAAATGGCCGCAGCATCAGCTGCGGCCATCGAGTAGCGATTCGAGAGACTTAAAGCAGTGCGTCGGAAATCACGAACGCACGCACCGCCACCACCAAGCCCTCACACAATATTCATCGCCAACGCACTCTCCCGATAATGCTGGCTAGCCTTATCGCTATCGCCAAGCTGCTCATGCAACCGCGCCAACGCACGATGCGAGCGAATCCTCAGCGTCTCGTTATCCGCCAGCTTCAACGCACGCTCAAGGAACGACTGCGCCTTCCCCCACAACTGCTGATGCAGGCACAACCGCCCCAACGCAAACATCAAGTCCGCATCTTCCGGACGATCCTTCTGCCACCCCTCAGCCTTCTGAATCAGCGGCAACGCATCCCCCGCAGTCGTATCCGGATAACGCCGCAACAACCGCGCGTCCCAATTCTGCGCAAGCGCTTCCTCGACGATCTTGCGCGCTTCCTGCGGCCGATTCAGCGCCACCAGCAGTTCGGCGGCGAGATCGGCGAGACGCGGCGAATGACGCTCGGTCGCCGACAGCGAACTCCACAGTTCCAGCAGCGCATCGGCGTTATGGCGCCGGTCGCGCAACAGGTTCTCCGCCGCCAGCTGACGCAGACGCACCGCCACCGCCGGATGAATCGCCTCGCGCTTTTCCAGCGTCTTGACGAGCTTGAGCACTTCGCCCCAGTTCTTCAATTGCTGCTGCGCGCGCAACATGATCTGCTGCGCGTGAATGCGCCGCGCGCCCTGCGATTGCATTTCGGTCAGCGCGGTCAATGCGCCGTCGGCGTCGCGGCCGTCCGCGCGCATGTCGGCGGTCGCCATCAGACGCGCGTCCTGCCAGTCGTTTTCGTCGATCTGCGCGAGCCATTCGTCGCGCCGTGCATATTCATGCATGCGATGCGCTGCAGTGGCGGCGATCAAGCCGGCCGCGCCCTTGTTGTCGCCGTTCGAGAGCGCATCCTTGGCGGCTTTTTCCGCGCGCGAGAAACGCCCCGCGTACAGATTGCCGATCGCGTCACGCAACGCGGCATGCGCCTTCGCGACCCGCGCGCGCGCCCGGTAAGCGGCCACGCGCTGCGGCATACGCCAGATATTGCGGATGATGCGCAGCAGCGCATAAAGCACGATGAACAGCACCACCATCGCGACCACGAACAGATTCAACGACACGTCGACGCGGTACGGCGGATAGATCAGCAGCACCTGCCCCGTGTCGAAGCGCCCGACCACCGCCAGCACCACCGCGATGGCGAACAGCAACGCAAGCCATAGAAGTCCCCGGATCGCCATGATTAACCTCGGTTCCGGTATTGATTGACGGCTTGCAGACTGGTGTCCAGATTCGGCAACGCAACCGCGGCGGAACCCGCATCCACCTGCTTGACCAGATCGATCACGGTCTGCGTCTGCTTCGACGAGTCGTCGAAATAGCGCGTGAGCGCGGACTGCGCTGCGCCCAGGTCGGACTTCAGCGTGGTCTGGTTGCGTGAGAGCAGCGCGAGGCGCGCGGATAAAAGGCGCAGCTTCAGATTCTGACGCACGAAGTAGCCTTGATCCGGCGTGACCAGCATCGCGTCGGCGTTATCGATACGGCGCACTTGCACGAGGCTCGTCAACTGCTCGCCGACGCCGGCGCTTACCTCATGCAGCCACACTTCCCAGCGCGGCTTGCCGGTGGCCGCGGCCACCTTCGCGGTGTCGGCCCACGTGGCCGCATGCGGCGTGGCATGCGGGATCGGCGCTTCGCCGGAGAGCGGCAGGCTGTCGACGTGATCGATCGCGTTGTCGAGCTTGATCGCCATGCCGGTGAGGTCGGTGGAAGGCGCGGCCTTCAGCTTGTCGATATCCTGGGCGATGGCCTTGCGCACCGCGACCGCCTGCGGGCTGTCCGACGCGGCGAGGCGCGTGTCCGCGCTTTGCAGCGCGAACAGCGCGAGCTGCGTGTTGCCGGTGAGCTGCAACTGCTGGCTCGCCGCCGACAGCATCTGTCCCACTTCGGCGAGCGTCCAGTCGTCGCGATTGCGCGCGAGATCCGCGTATTGCTGTTGCAGCGCCTGCTGCGCGGCTTGCGCATCGGCGAGCTTGCCTTCGAGTTGCGCGACCTGCGCATCCGCCTGATGCACCGTGGCCAGCGCCTGCTCGGTCTTGATGCGCAGTTCGTTGGTCTGGGTGTCGTTGGCCTGCTGGCGCTGCGCGATTTGCTGCTCGCTGCGCTCCACCTTGCGATTGAGCGCAAAGCCACCCACGCCCGCCGCACAAGCAATGATCACGACGACAAACCACAGCAGCGGTCCGCTCGCGCTGCGGCGCTTTTGCGCTTCGTACGGCGTGAAGGGAGGATTCGGCGGCAACGCGGTGGTCGCAGCCGGCTGGGGTGAGGCGTTCGTGGATGCGTTCGTTTCTGTCATGCGTGATTTAGCCGGTGAATGAGCCGGGTTGGACGGTACCGGTTGGACTACGGTCGGGACGGCGGCAAGCAGCGCGCGAACAATGCGCTCGTCGCCCGCGCCGGACACCGTAATCCTATCAAAACCCAATGCCCGCGCGGTTTGCGAGATACGGGGATGCGGCGTGACGAGCGTGGCGCGTTTGAGTTGCACGATCTCGTCGGCGGTCAGATGCTCCTGCGCGAGTTCTTGCAGATTGCGCACGCCTTCGGAACTGGTCAGCAGCCACGCATGTGGCGCGCCCGCAAGCAACTCGTGCACGCGCGCCCAGCCGCCGATCGATGGCTCCGGCACGATGCGCCGATACGCGGCGACCGTCTCGACTTCGGCGCCGGCTTCGCGCAGACGGTCGGCGAGCCATTCGCGCCCGCCGTCGCCGCGCACGATCAGCACGCGCTTGCCTTCAAGACTCGCCGCGCCGAGCGACGCGTCGATGGCCGCGAACAGGCCCTCGGAGTCGAAGCTCGCCGCTTCGTCATCGGCGCCGGACGTGGGACTGATCACGCGATGCGCGGGCGCCGCGACGCCGTGGCGCGCAAGCGCCTGCACGCTGCCCGGCCCGACCACGCCGATCGGCAATGCATGCGGCCAGATGCCGTCGCGGCGCGCGAACGCGTGATCGACGGCGTTCGGCGAAACGAACACGACCAGCGCGTAGCGTTCGAGCGCAGCGAGCGCCGCGCGCAACGGCGCGTCGTCGGCGACGGGCGCGATGTCGATCAGCGGGAAGTCGAGCGTGGCGATGCCGGCGGCGTCGAGTTGCCGGATCAACTCGCTCGACTGACCGGCCGGTCGCGTAATCACGACCGTGAACGCCGCCTTGCCGGCGGGGGAAGCTGCGTGGCCTGGGATGTCGGCCGCCATCACTCGCCGGTCGCCGTGCTGTCCGCCGGACCGTCTGAGTGCGACGCGGCGGCGGGACCGCTGGCGGTGCTGAGTGCGCGCACGATCTCGAGCGCGCCTTGCTGTTCGAGCGCGCTCGCCACTTCCTGGCCGAGCACGATCGCGCGTTCGACGGTGGGCGCGGGCGCCGACGCCTGCGCGCTCAGCACGCGCTGACCGTCGGGCGTGGCGACGATGCCGCGCAGATGCAGTGCGCCGTCATGCCAGCTTGCATAAGCGGCGAGCGGCACTTCGCAACTGCCGCCGAGCGCGCGCGACACCATGCGCTCCGCTTCGACGGCGGCTGCCGTGGGTTCGTGATGCAGCGGCGCGAGCCAGGCGGCAAGGTCCGCGCGATCCGCGCGAATCTCGATGCCGAGCGCGCCCTGGCCGGCGGCGGGCAAGCTGTCTTCCGGATCGAGCAGCGCACGGATGCGCTCGCCCAGACCCAGGCGCTTCAGACCTGCGGCGGCGAGGATGATTGCCGCGTAATCGCCGCGATCGAGTTTTGACAGACGGGTGTCCAGATTGCCGCGCAACGGACGCACTTCGAGATGCGGATAACGCATGCGCAACATCGCTTCGCGGCGCAGGCTGGACGTGCCCACCACCGCGCCGGCCGGCAACGCGGCGAGCGAGTCGTACTGGTTGGACACCAGCGCGTCGCGCGGATCTTCGCGCTCCATCACGGTGGAAAGCGTAAAGCCCGCGGGCAATTCCATCGGCACGTCTTTCAACGAGTGCACGGCGAGGTCGGCGCGGCCATCGGCCAGCGCGGCTTCCAGCTCCTTGACGAAGAGGCCCTTGCCGCCGACCTTCGACAAGGTGCGATCGAGAATTTGATCGCCGCGGGTCGTCATTCCGAGGATTTTTACGTCACAAGATGGATATAATTTGTGCAGCGCACATCGCACATGCTCCGCTTGCCACATGGCCAGGCGGCTTTCTCGCGACGCAATCACAAGCGTGTGGGGTGGCGTGGAAAACGTCTCAGTGTTCATTAGCTTGCTGATCGAATGACGGGATGTGATAACAATCAATGTTAGCACGCGCCCTTGTGTCCCAAGGCACAGCGGAGCGCCGTGCCGGCGCGGTATCGATGGAGGAGACGGGCTTCGCGCAGCGCGCGCGTGCCCCATCCCGGCCTGTTCATGCACGGTCGTTCGCGCACCGCGCGCCGGCTTGCGGGATGATGCAATGCGGCGCAGCTTGCGTCGCCTGCATCCGTGCATGGTGCGCGTCGCGCACCGCGTGCGGTTCGTACGTTGCGTGCGGCCACGCGGCCCCCTCTCCGGCGACACGCCATCGGTCCAGACCGTTTCGTGCAGTTCACGTTGCAGTTCATAGTGCAGTTCCGCAGTAGCAGTTCATCACTTAACAGACCCTGGCTTCCCTGAGGAAACCCATCGTGACGTCTTCCGGATCGGCGCGCCCTGCCCGCCGCAACACTGCATCGCCCAACGCTCGCGCGGCCCGCGCCGCTGCGCCCTCGGCTTCCGCTGCTACAGACGCCGCCACCGATGCCAATACCGGCATCGCGGCCCAGGCCGTGTCGACAGCCGGCAAACGCGCCGGCAAAACTGCGTTGGCTGCCAAAGCCCCCAAGGCCGCGAAGACCTCCACGCCCGTCAAGGCGGAAAAAGCGGTGAAGGCATCAAAGGCGGACAAGGCGGCCAAGGCAGCCGGGTCCACCAAAATCAAGGTGGTTGCAACGAGCGCCGCCGCAGCGCAGGCCGCCGCAGCGCCGCAACTGCAGGCCGTGTCGGCGGACACGCCCGTCTCCGCGCCGAAAAACGACGGCCGCACACGTGAGAACAAGGACCATCCGCTGTTCCAGGACATCCGTTACCTCGGCCGTCTGCTCGGCGACGTGCTGCGCGAGCAGGAAGGCGACGCGGTGTTCGACGTCGTCGAGACGATCCGGCAGACCGCCGTGCGCTTTCGCCGCGAGGACGACAGCGCCGCCGCGCAGACGCTCGACAAGAAGCTGCGCTCGCTGAGCCCGGAGCAGACCGTCAGCGTGGTGCGCGCGTTCAGCTACTTTTCGCATCTCGCGAATATCGCCGAAGACCGTCACCGCAATCGCCGTCACCGGATTCACGCGCTGGCCGGCTCGACTTCGCAACCGGGCACCATCGCCCATGCGCTGGAACGGCTCGTCGAAGCCGGCGCGGCTGCTACGCCGGTGCTGCAGCAGTTCTTCAACGACGCGCTGATCGTGCCGGTGCTGACCGCGCACCCGACCGAAGTGCAGCGCAAGAGCATTCTGGACGCGCAGCATGACGTCGCGCGACTGCTCGCCGAACGCGACCAGCAATTGACCAACCGCGAACGTGCGCACAACGAAGCGATGCTGCGCGCACGCGTCACCTCGCTGTGGCAAACGCGGATGCTGCGCGACTCGCGCCTCACCGTCGCCGATGAAATCGAAAACGCGCTGTCGTATTACCGCGCTACCTTCCTCGAGGAAATCCCGGCGCTCTACGCCGACATCGAAGAGGCGCTCAAGGAGCACGGCCTCGAAGCGCGTCTGCCGCCGTTCTTCCAGATGGGCAGCTGGATCGGCGGCGACCGCGACGGCAATCCCAATGTCACTGCCGAGACGCTAGAAAACGCGATCACGCGTCAGGCCGCGGTGATCTTCGAACACTACATGGAGCAGGTGCACAAGCTCGGCGCCGAGTTGTCGGTGTCGAACCTGCTGGCCGGTGCGAGCGACGCGCTGAAGGAACTCGCGGCCGCGTCGCCGGACCAGTCGCCGCATCGCACCGACGAGCCGTACCGGCGCGCGCTGATCGGCATGTACACGCGGCTCGCCGCGAGCGCGCGCGTGCGTCTGGGCGAAGGCAGCGTGCCGGTGCGCAGCGCGGGCCGCGGCGCGGCGCCGGTGCGCGCCAAGCCCTACGACGACGCATCCGAGTTCGAGCGCGACCTGCACGTGCTGATCGATTCGCTCGCCGAGCATCACGGGGCGCCGCTCGCCGCACCGCGTCTGTCGCCGCTCGCGCGGGCCGCCGAAGTGTTCGGCTTCCATCTGGCGAGCATCGACCTGCGCCAAAGCTCCGACATCCACGAAGCGGTGATCGCCGAACTGCTCAAGCGCGCGGGCGTCGAGGAAGACTACGCGGCGCTTTCCGAAGCGGACAAGCTCGCCGTGCTGCTCGCGGAACTGTCGCAGCCGCGCATGTTGCGCCTGCCGTATGCCGAGTACTCCGACCTCGTGAAGAGCGAACTCGGCGTGCTCGAAGAGGCGCGCGTGACGCGTGAGAAGTTCGGCGCGCGCGCGGTGCGCAACTACATCATTTCGCACACGGAGACCGTCAGCGATCTGGTCGAAGTGATGCTGCTGCAAAAGGAAACCGGCCTGTTGCGCGGCTGCCTCGGCGATGCGAACGATCCGGCCTACGCGGGCCTGATGGTGATCCCGCTGTTCGAGACGATCCCCGACTTGCGCAACGCGCCGCACATCATGCGCGATCTGATCGCGTTGCCGGGCGTCGATACGCTGATCGAACATCAGGGCAACGAGCAGGAAGTGATGCTCGGCTACTCGGACAGCAACAAGGACGGCGGTTTCCTCACGTCGAACTGGGAGCTGTATCGCGCCGAACTCGCGCTGGTGTCGCTGTTCAACGAACGCGGCGTGACGCTGCGTCTGTTCCACGGACGCGGCGGCACCGTCGGCCGTGGCGGTGGCCCGACCTATCAGGCGATTCTGTCGCAGCCGCCGGGCACCGTCGACGGCCAGATCCGCCTGACCGAGCAAGGCGAAGTGATCGCCAGCAAGTTCGGCAATCCGGAGATCGGCCTGCGCAATCTGGAAACGGTGGTGGCCGCGACGCTCGAAGCGTCGCTGCTGCCGCACGGCAATGCGCCCGATCAACTGCCGGTGTTCGAAGAGACGATGCAGCAGTTGTCCGACGCGGCGATGGCCTCGTATCGCGCGTTGGTCTACGAAACGCCGGGGTTCAAGGAGTATTTCTTCGAGTCGACGCCGATCTCGGAGATCGCCGAACTGAACATCGGTAGCCGGCCTGCCGCGCGCAAATTGCAGGACCCGAAGCAGCGCAGGATCGAAGATCTGCGCGCGATTCCGTGGGGCTTCTCGTGGGGCCAATGCCGTTTGCTGCTGACCGGCTGGTACGGCTTCGGCAGCGCGGTGGCCGCGCATCTCGACGGCGCGCCGAGCGACGCCGAACGCGCGCGCCGTCTCGCGCTGCTGAAGAAAATGCACAAGACCTGGCCGTTCTTCTCGAACCTGCTGTCGAACATGGACATGGTGCTGGCGAAGACCGATCTCGCGGTCGCGTCGCGCTACGCCGCGCTGGTGTCGGACAAGAAGCTGCGCAAGCACGTGTTCGAGCGCATCGTCGCGGAGTGGGAGCGCACCTCGAAGGTGTTGTCGGAGATCACCGGCAAGAGTGAACGGCTCGCGGAGAATCCGCTGCTCGCGCGTTCGATCAAGAACCGCTTCCCTTATCTGGATCCGTTGAATCACCTGCAGGTGGAACTGCTCAAGCGTCACCGCGCGGGCGACAGCAACGCGCGCGTGCTGCGCGGGATTCATCTGAGCATCAATGGGATTGCGGCGGGGCTGCGCAATACGGGTTGAGCGATCGGCTGAGTTCGCGCGCTACGGCGTGAACGGCGCGCCTGGCCGCGCGCCGCGCGAACGCAAAGTCAAAGTCAGAGTCAACGCGATTCTCTGCGGCGGGATGTCGGTTTCGGCATCCCGCCGTTCTGTTTGCAGCGCGTTCAGTGCGCGTCGATCATCAGCGCATCGAGCTTGAACGAGCCGTCTTCCTGCACGTCGAAATATTGCCGCACTTCATCCGGCGCATGGTCCCACAGCGAGCGGATCGCGACCACGCGCGGTTCCGGCGTGCGCATGCGCGCCACCCACGAACCGAACTCGATGTCGATGCGCCAACGTTCGCGAATCGATGCCTTGAAACCCGCCGCGGCGAACAACGCAACCCATTCGTCGGCGCGGTAGTCGCGGATATGCGAGCCGTCGCGCAACAACTCGACCGCCTGAATGTGCGTGTCGAGCAACGGGTGATCTATCCCCGCGATATCGACGAACAGCACCTTGCCGCCCGGCTTCAGCACGCGCCGCACTTCGGCGAGCGCGCGCGGCACGTCGTGCCAGTGGTGCGCGCTCATCCGGCTGATCACCCAGTCGAACGAATCGTCGGCGAACGGCAGTGTCTCGGCCGCGCCCTGCTGCGTGCGGATGTTGGCGAGGCCGCGCTCGCGCGCCGCGCCGTCGACCGTCGCCAGCATCTGCGGCGCGATGTCGTAGGCGACCACTTCCTTCGCGTGCGGCGCGACCGCGAAGCTCGCGTGGCCCGCACCGCAGCCCATGTCGAGCACCGTCGCGCCCGGCGTCGCCGCGATCGACTCGGCCAGCATCCCCAGATCAGCGCCGGTTGCATGGGTCTGACTCGTCAAATATGCGGCGGCGGTCGAGCCGAAGGCGTCGGCGACCTGATCGTGATGCTTCATGGGGAGGCTCCGGTTATTGATTAGAGGGTAGAGCTGGAAGGCATTGTGCCGTTCCAGCCTCTACTGCCGCTACAATAGGGCCCGTCGTGTACCAGTACAAGTTAAGCAATTATTCTGGTATCTCTATTACTACCCCAATCACCACCCAGCCGCAACCCGATCAGAATGACCACGCCGTCATCCGCCAATAACCCGCCGCCGCTCGACGCCACCCCCGCCCGCGCGCTCGGCGACTTCATCCGCGCTCACCGCGAACGGCTCTCGCCGCAAGCGGTCGGCCTGCCGCCCGGGCCGCGCCGCCGCACGCCCGGCTTGCGGCGCGAGGAAGTCGCGCAGCTGTGCGGCGTAAGCCCCACCTGGTACACGTGGATCGAGCAGGGCCGGCCGGTCTCCGCGTCCGCCGACGCGCTCGCGCGGATCGCGGTCGCGCTGCAACTGTCGCGCGCCGAGCGGGCCTATCTGTTCGAGCTGGCCGCGCAGCGCGACCCGGCCGAGCCCGATCCGGCCGCCGCCGACGCGCCCGCCACGCTGCTGGAAACGGTGCAGCTCGTGAGCGCGCCGGCCTACGTGCTCGATCGGCAGTGGAATGCGCTCGCGTGGAACGAGCGCGCAGCCGACCTGTTCGTCGGCTGGCTGGACGGCGCGCATGATCGCAATCTGCTGCGCTACACGTTCACCGAACCGGCTGCGCGCGCGCTGATCGTCGACTGGGAAACGCGTGCGCGGCGCCTCGCCGCAGAATTCCGCGCCGACTCGATCCGCCACCTGAGCGACGCGCCCACCCGCGCGCTGATCGATTCGCTGGCGGCCGCGAGCGACGCCTTCGCGCGCTTCTGGGCATCGCAGGACGTCGGCGGCCGCGAGGGCGGCCGGCGCGAGTTCAATCATCCGCGCGACGGCCACATCGTCTACGACCAGATCACCTTCAAGCCCGCGCATCGCGAGGACCTGAAGCTTGTGGTGCTGGTGCGCGAGTAGCGGACTGCGCTGCGACGCGCGCGCCAACGCTGTCTGGCCGAACCGCCGCGCGCCTTTCGCCTGAGCCGCACATGAATATCGCCCGGACAACGCCTCGCCCGCAGCGTCTTGAAGGCGCGCGGCCAGTGTTAAAATCCTTGTCTTTCCTCGCTTCGGCGGCGCCTTCGCACGGTTCGCGCGGGCGCGCCGTCAGCCTCTTCACCGCACGCTCAACTGCCGCTTAACTGCCCAACACCATGACGTCCCAACTGCACAAAAAAGGCGAAGCCTGGTCGGCTCGCTTCTCGGAGCCGATGTCGGAGCTCGTCAAACGCTACACGTCGTCGGTTTTCTTCGACAAGCGTCTGGCGCTCGTCGATATCGAAGGGTCGCTCGCGCACGCCTCGATGCTGGCCGCGCAGAAGATCATTGCCGCCGACGACCTCGCCTCGATCCAGCGCGGCATGGCGCAGATCAAGGGTGAAATCGAGCGAGGCGAGTTCGAGTGGCAACTCGATCTGGAAGACGTCCACCTGAACATCGAAGCGCGTTTGACCGCGCTGATCGGCGACGCCGGCAAGCGTCTGCACACCGGCCGCTCGCGCAACGACCAGGTCGCGACCGACATCCGTTTGTGGCTGCGCGGCGAGATCGACCGGATCGGTGGCCTGCTGACGGATCTGCGCACCGCGCTGCTCGACATGGCGGAAAAGAACGCGTCGACCATCATGCCCGGCTTCACGCATCTGCAAGTCGCGCAGCCGGTCACGTTCGGCCATCATCTGCTCGCCTACGTCGAAATGTTTTCGCGCGACGCCGAGCGCATGGTCGATTGCCGCAAGCGCGTGAATCGTCTGCCGCTGGGCGCGGCGGCGCTCGCCGGCACCAGCTATCCGATCGACCGTCACGCGGTGGCGAAGACGCTCGGCTTCGACGGCATCTGCGCGAACTCGCTCGACGCGGTGTCCGACCGTGACTTCGCAATCGAATTCACAGCAGCGGCGGCGCTCGTGATGACGCACGTGTCACGCTTCTCCGAAGAGCTCGTGCTGTGGATGAGCCCGCGCGTCGGCTTCATCGATCTGGCCGACCGCTTCTGCACCGGTTCGTCGATCATGCCGCAGAAGAAGAACCCGGACGTACCCGAACTCGCACGCGGCAAGACCGGTCGTGTGAACGGCCATCTGATCGCGCTGCTGACGCTGATGAAGGGCCAGCCGCTCGCGTACAACAAGGACAATCAGGAAGACAAGGAGCCGCTGTTCGACACCGTCGACACGGTCGCCGATACGCTGCGCATCTTCGCTGAAATGGTCGCCGGCATTTCGGTGAAGCCGCAGGCGATGCGCGACGCCGCGCTGCAAGGCTTCTCGACAGCCACCGATCTGGCCGACTACCTGGTCAAGCGCGGCCTGCCGTTCCGCGACGCGCACGAAGCGGTCGCGCTGGCCGTGCGCATCTGCGCGGATCGCGGCTGCGATCTGGCGGATCTGACGCTGGAAGAAATGCGCGCCGAGCTGCCGAACGTCGCGCATCTGATCGGCGAGGACGTGTTCTCGTATCTGACGCTCGAAGGCTCGGTGGCGAGCCGCAATCATCCGGGCGGCACGGCGCCGGAGCAGGTGCTCGCGGCGGTGAAGGCGGCGCGTGCGGCGTTGAAGTAACCGAAGCAGCGAGCGCAGCAAAAGCAGTAAAAGCAGCACGTGGCGCGGCAAGTGGTGAGCGCCGCTCACTGCATGCACTGCACAAGCCACAGAAAGGCGGACTCGTCAGCGGGTTCGCCTTTTTCATTGGCGGACCCGCACGGCGTGCGCACGCGGCGCGCAAAAAAAGAAAGCCCGCACGAAGCGGGCTAAACAAAGACTTCCACCGATGCCTCTCGAAAGAGGCAATCAAAGTGTAGGCGTGTTTGTGCGGCCCACCAATCCGCTAATATTTCCGGCTATTACGGCCGCGCGCGGCCGTGCATAGCGGGCGAACGCCAATTGCATCCCGGCGTTTTTTGACTACCATCAAAGTAAGCCCTCTCCGTGCTTTTCGCCGACGATGTTCACCCGTACGCGCCACCTTCGCCCTCCGACCGGACGTTTCACTGCGCGCATGAGCGCAGCGTCGTTGTCCACGCCTCGCGCGCTGCTGACCGCGGCATTGACCGTCGCGGTTACCGGCTGCACGATCACGCTGCCGACGCATGAGCCCGTCGTCAGCACGCCGTTGGCCGCCATCAACAGCGCGACGCTCGACCAGTATCGCGACGCGGTTGCGAAGCGCATCGTCGAACGCAATCCTTCTTACGTGTTGCGCGGCACACCGCAGGCAATGTTGCGCTCGCTGGTGGTGGTGTCGTTCACGGTAGATCGCAATGGGCACGTGGTGCAGTCGTCGGTCTATCGCACCAATGGCGACGACGAAGCCGAAAGCACCGCGCTCGCCACGCTGCGCCGCGCCGCGCCGCTGCCGTTGCCGCCCGGCAAGCTGCTGAATGGCCGTGGCCAGCTCGAACTGTTCGAAGACTGGCTGTTCAACGACGACGGCAAATTCCAGTTGCGTGAGCTAGCGTCGCCGCAAGCGCAAACGATCGACTGAAGACGCCTCGCCTCTTACCGGTGACTGCACAGCGTGCATCACTGAGGCGTCGTACGACCGCGCAGCGCCCTCGCAACGACCTCACTGCCCGCCATCATCCTTGCGCCGCCATTGCTGCCCAATAGCCGCGCTCGCTATAATTTTGCCATTCCCGTCGCCGGAGCCTTCCGGCATGGCTCACGCTGCCCGCATACCCGTCGGCGCGGCGCGACGCCGATTGCAGCGGCGCCGCGTCATCCGCGAGCGTCGCCCGCTTGATGCGCGATGCCTCACGCCTGACGGCTCATGCCCAACGGCCAGCGTGTCGCGCCAGAGCGGCCACCTTGTTATCCGCACGCTTCACGCAACCCGCCTGGCGATTCGCCCGGCAACCCGCGTTCGACAATCCGCCGGCATGGCCGTGTTCGCGCGCGAACCGCGCCGGCTGCCGTTGTAAGCTGTTGAACGCCGCGCGCCTCGCGTGGCTTCGCATCAGCCGCGCAAGCGGCGCGGAGCGTGGGAATGTAAACAAAGATGCCGCCGCGGCGTGCGCGACCGACCTTTAACGCACGGCGCCCGGCGGCCTTACGACACATGGAGACCCTGCATGTCCACATCGCCGATTTCCTCGGCTCAGCCCAATACGAGCGGGCAGAACAGCAGCGCGCGGATCATCTTCGCGAGCTTCATCGGCACCGCGATCGAGTTCTACGATTTCTACGTCTACGCAACCGCCGCGGCGCTCGTCATCGGACCGGTGTTTTTCCCGCATAGCTCGGCCACGGCTCAGGCCTTGTCGGCGTTCGTCACGTTCGGCATCGCGTTTGTCGCGCGGCCGATCGGCTCATTCCTGTTTGGCCACTTCGGTGACCGCATCGGCCGTAAATCGACGCTGGTCGCTTCGCTGCTGGTGATGGGCCTGTCGACCACGCTGATCGGCTTCGTGCCCGGCTACGACTCGATCGGCAGCCTCGCGCCGATCCTGTTGTGCGTGTTGCGCTTCGGCCAGGGCATCGGCCTCGGCGGCGAATGGGGCGGCGCGGCGCTGCTCGCCACCGAAAACGCGCCGGCCGGCAAGCGCGGCTGGTTCGGCATGTTCCCGCAACTCGGGCCGTCGATCGGCTTTCTCGCGTCCAACGGGCTGTTCTTCGCGCTGGCCCTGTCGTTGAGCGACGAACAGTTCCGCAGTTGGGGCTGGCGCGTGCCGTTCATCGTCAGCGCGGTGCTGGTCGTGCTCGGCTTGTACGTGCGTCTGAAAATCGCCGAGACGCCGGCATTCCAGGCCGCCATCGAGCGCAAGGAACGCGTCAAGGTGCCGATCGCCACGCTGCTGTCGCAACACTGGCTGCCCACCGTGCTCGGCGCGCTCGCGATGGTGGTCTGCTACACGCTGTTCTACAACGCGACCACGTTCTCGCTCTCATATGGCGTGTCCGTGCTGCACATTCCGCGGCAGACGTTCCTCGGCCTGCTGTGCATCGCGGTGGTGTTCATGGCGCTCGCCACACCGCTGTCGGCACGCGCGAGCGACCGCTTCGGACGCAAGCCGGTGCTGATCGTCGGCATCATCGCGGCGATCCTGTCGGGCTTCACGATGGCGCCGCTGCTCGGCAGCGGAGAAACGCCGCTGGTGCTGCTGTTCCTCGTGATCCAGCTGTTCCTGATGGGCGTGACCTTCGCGCCGATGGGCGCGCTGCTGCCGGAGCTGTTTCCGACCAACGTGCGCTATACCGGCGCGGGCGTGTCGTATAACCTCGGCGGGATTCTCGGCGCGTCGGTCGCGCCGTATATCGCGCAGGTGCTCGCCGCGCACGGCGGGCTGCCGTGGGTGGGCGCGTATGTGTCGGTGGCCGCGGCGGTGAGCCTGATCGGCGTGCTGTGCATGCGCGAAACCCGTGACGCGCGCTTGATGTGACGATGCGAGCCGCGGCGACGCGATGATGCGGCGAAGCGGCGACGCATTGAGTGTGCGGTGACCCGCGGCGGTGATCGTTGACGTTGACGTTGACGTTGACGTTGACGTTGACGTTGACGTTGACGTTGACGTTGACGTTGACGTTGATCGTTGACGTTGACCGTCAGCGCTGAACGACGCCCCTGCTCCCGACCCGATGCCCCCGGCGCATCAATTGCGCGCCCCGGCGGCACCTGCGGGACGCCGCCTTACGTGCTGCGTATGCGGCCTTCCTATGTTGATCCTGGTATTGCGTGCTTTTTTGACTTGCCTATACTCGATTCCAATAACCCTAAGGCATGCAGGGAGGCTCGGATGAACATTCATCTTCATAACGCGGACATCGTGATGATCATCGCGCTGGCGCTGCTGGGCGCGTTGCTGCTGGCGTTGCGCTTTCGTCCGGCGAGCTGGAAGGGCATCGTGCTGGAAGCGCTGGCTGCGAACGCGGCTGCCTTTGCCGCGGTAGTCGCGTTCGAGATGCTGGTGGCTTGAACGCCTTCAGCGGTCTTAGCGGTAGTAATAGCCGCCGTGATGATAGTAGCCGCCGCCGTAGTAGCCAGGGGCCGGAGCGACGATGCAGCCGCCGAGTGCGGTTGCGAGGAGCGTGCCGGCGGCGAGAGTCAGAAGCAAGCGTTTCATATTGTTCTCCATCGAGTCAGATTCATTCGAGCCAAACCCCGAATGACCCGATTGAACACGACAAGCCCTCGCACGAACGTTGCCATTTGTAAGGGAAGATCACCAAGGTGTTACATCGCCGGTGCATGAAAACCGCCGAATCAAAAGGCTTTGGGCGATGCGTTCACATCAGCGGAAAACACCGCCTATACTGGTTTGAACGCGCCCATGCGGCGCATGCCTTGCTGGCGCGGTGCATAGGGCTCGGGCGTTGCGTGTGGAGAGCGGGTTCGAGCGGCGGCGAGGCCGCGATCCGACTGAAGACGGAGCGTGAATCGAAAAACGTGCTCAACGAAAAGCGACAGATTTAACAGGCGTGTATTGCGCGCAGCAAACCTCGCGCCGGTGCTTCGCGGGGTTAACGGTGCAGCACTAAACGGCGCGATCAGGCATTTGCGCTTCGCACCTGTGGGATGAAGAACCGTTTAATCCGGCGACAAGAAGCGGCCGCTGGCTTTGACACCGAACGGGCATCCGCTTCAGGCCGCTTCGCCGAGCACCGTTCTTCGCACCAAACGATTTCCTCTCCGCCCGCTGTTCCCCGACACGGGCGATTTCGGAGGCGTTACGTGACAGCGCCCATTTGATCGGGCGATCTGCGCGTCACGCCTCTTTTCTTTTTGAGCAAACGATTGCGCGACAGCGCGAAAACCAGCGCTCAGCCGACGGCCGAGTGCTGCTGGACGGCGGACTCCTGCGGCTCGCTGTGCACGTAGTCGATCGCCGCGAGCGTGGCGCTGACCGGCGGCACCGACCGGCCGTCGCCGACCGAGATCGAACGGTAAGGCGATTCGACGCCGCAATGCGACGGCGACGTCGCCACGAAGATCATCACGGTGCGCTTCTGCAACGCGTGGGCAAGGTGGACGAAGCCGGTATCGGTGCCGACCACCAGCGAGCATGCGTCGATCATCTGTGCGATCTCCGTCACGCTCATCTTCGGCAACACGGTCGAGTTCGGCACCTGCGCGGCGATCTGCTCCGCCTCGGCGCGCTCGCCGGCGGAACCCCACGGCAAGACCACGCGAAAGCCCCGCTCGGCCAGCTCGCGACCCACCGCCACCCAATGAGTCAGCGGCCACTTCTTGTCGTCTTTGGAGGTGGCGTGAAAAAGTGCAGCGACCGGCGCGCTCCCGGCCTCGAACGGCTGGCGCACCGGGTTGGGCAGACGCAGGTTGTAAATGGGCGGCCCTTCGACCTCGTAGCCAAGCGCCTCGCCTGCGCTGATCCGCATGCCATGCCACGCATTGCCTTCTGGACGCGGGCCGAACCGCCCGGTGTACGCGAATGCGGCGCCCCGCTCTCCCAAATCCTTGGACTGATAGCCGATACGCCGCGACGAGCGCGCGAGGAACGCGATGATCGCGCTCTTGTAGACGCCGTGGATGTCGATAATGAAGTCGTAGCGATACGCCCGCAGTTCGGCGATGGACGCCCAGATCGCCTTCAGATCGCCCCAGCGGCGCGCCTTCTTGAAGCGCCGCAGCGGCGCGCACAGCACCCGGTCGACGCTTTCGCTCCAATGCACCAGTTCGGCGAATGCTTCGTCGGCCGCCCAATCCACTTCCACGCCCGGAAACGCGCGCTTGATATCGGCGACGACTGGCAGCGCCTGCACGATGTCGCCGAGCGAAGTGACCTTGACGATAAGGACTCGCTTCATTAAAGACCTGTCAGTTGTTCGAAAATCCCACCATTTTAGCCGACGATTGTAATATTCCTTGTTGGATCGGGCAGCGTCCGCATCGGAATCTCAATACGGCGCATTACATACTGCGTCTAATCTCCTCGGATTCCGCGGCATCTCAGAATGCTTGCACACCCTTTAGCCGGCGCGGTGCGCTTTATACTTCACCCTTTGCGCCAGCACACACGCTTATGTCCCGGCCCTTTTCCCAGCGTTCTTCCACGATCACGCGCCGCGCAAGACGCCTTTGGCGGCAATACGGCATTTTCTGGCTCGGCGCGATCGCGGTCGGCCTGATCGCGGTGCTATATGCGCGCTTGATCGACTGGGGCTACGCCGAGTTCCGCACGCTGCAACACCGGTTCGTATGGGCGCCGTTGCTCGTCACGCCCGCGGTCGCGGCGCTCGCCGTGTGGCTCACGCGCACCTTCTTTCGCGGCGCCGAAGGCAGCGGCATTCCGCAGGTGATCGCCACGCTCCATTCGAAGCCAGGCGAATACGGTGCGCGGCTGCTGTCGTTCCGGATTCTGTTCGGCAAGATCGCGGTTTCGTTTCTGGGGATTCTGGGCGGCTTCACCATCGGCCGCGAAGGACCGACCGTGCAGGTCGGCGCGGCGCTGATGTTCAATCTGCGCAGGCTCTATCCACGCTCGAACGCACTGATCGAACGGCAGCTCGTGCTGGCTGGCGCGGCCGCCGGCTTGTCCGCCGCGTTCAATACGCCGCTCGCCGGGATCGTGTTCGCGATCGAAGAACTGACGCGCAGCTTCGAGGCGCGCGCGAGCGGTGTGGTGATCACCGCGATCATCATCGCGGGCGTGATCGCGCTCGGGCTGAACGGCAACTACACCTACTTTGGCACGATCCAGATCGGTGTGCACTTTCCTGACCTGCTCGCGCTCGCGGTGCTGCTCACGGCAGTCGTCACCGGCATCGCGGGCGGCGTGTTCGGCTGGCTGCTGCTGAATACCGCGCGCTGGATTCCGGCGCCGCTGCGTCAACTGCATGGCGAGCGGCCGGTCGTGTTCGCCGCCTTGTGCGGTTTCACGATCGCGGTGGTCGGTCTGATTTCGGGCGGCACGACGTTCGGCAGCGGTTATGCGGAAGCACGCGGACTGCTCGACGGCCATGAGCAGCTGTCGGTGTTCTATCCGTTCCTGAAGATGATCGCGATGGTCGGTTCATACCTGCCCGGCATTCCGGGCGGCATCTTCGCGCCGTCGCTGTCGATCGGCGCGGGCTTCGGCAATCTGCTGCACATGGTGTTCGATTCGATGCAATTGCCGATGCTGATCGCGCTCGCGATGGTCGGCTATCTGGCAGCCGTCACGCAGTCGCCGATCACGTCGTTCGTGATCGTGATGGAGATGATCAACGGCCATGCGCTGGTGATTTCACTGATGGCCACCGCGTTGATCGCGAGCCGCGTGTCGCGCTTCTTCGCGCCGCCGCTGTACGAGTCGCTGGCGCAGCGCTATATGGCGCCGCTGCCGAAACCAGCGCCCGCGCCGGTGCCCGAAGTGCCTGAAGTCGAGGCGCCTGATGTGTCCGACGTCGCGGCATCGGAAGCGGCGGCGCCGCACCTCGACGGCGCAACGCGCGCTGATGACGACGCCGAAGCGCCGCGTCAGTAGACGACCACGCGCGGCACGTGCACATACATCGGCCGCGCCGGCACGACGACGCAGCCGGCAAGCATGACCGCGAGCGCGGCGAGCAGAAGCAGATTCTTTTTCATCGACGTGTTTCCTGAAATACATCGGTAAGCGCTACGCGGCGCGTACGCGTGAAGTTTGTGCTGGAGAACCGGTAGCGGCGATGGCAACGGCGACGCGCAGCGTCGAGCGCACCTGTCACGCGCCGCTGCCGTCTATCGCGTTACGCCCAGTGGCCCTGTACCCAGTGGTAGTTCGGGCCATGCGAGACCCAGTGACCCGGCATCCAGTGATAGCCGACGCGCTCGGCCTGCCAGTGCCCCGCGGCCCACACGTAGCGGCCGTGATCCCAACGCCAGTGACCGTGATCCCACGCATAGCCGACGCGCGGCGCGGGCACCGCTTCGTCACGCACGGGCGGCGGCGCGGACGGCGCGATCACAACCACTTCTGCGGCCGACGCGGATCCCGCAGCGGCGACGCCGGCTGCGATCAATACGATGTTGGCAAGCAGCAAGCGAAAGTTCTTGTTCATGATGCCCTCTCTGGTTGAACACCGAATACGGCGTTCTCCGTTTAATGCGCGAGGGCTGCTAGCGGCTGACTGCGGGCGTGTTACGGCGCACGCTGAAGTGCAACGGATTATTTCGACGAGAGGCTGGGCAGCGCGCGAAGCCGCGTGAGAGCGCACACGGACGCAACGCGGTGAAACGAGGCCGCGAAACGGTGCGGAGAAAACAACGGGGGGAATGAAACCGCGAAGACACCGCGCACGAGACCACGCGGCAAAGACAATCGCCTCGGCGCTCGCGCACCGCACGGCGTCACGTCATCCGAACGCAACGCCGCGCGGCGCACTGCACATCAACATCAACTGAAACCAACCGCAGAACCGAACAGATCCCGAAGATCAAGCCTGCGGTATTTCGATCTTGACCTCGAGCACTTCGAGATCGTCCTGACGCTCGAGGCTCACGCGTATATCGTCATCGGAAATCTTCACGTACTTCGAAATCACGGCTACTAGTTCGCGTTGCAACGCAGGCAGATAATCGGCGGGCGCGTGGCCGCCGGCGCGCTCGTGCGCGATGATCAACTGCAGGCGTTCCTTCGCTACCGACGCGGACTTCTTCTTCTCGCCCAGCAAAAACGAAAGAATCGACATTACGTGCGCTCCCCTTACTTGGTGCCGAAGAGGCGCTGCAGCAGCCCGGGCTTCTGGTAATCGGTAAAGCGAAGCGACTTCTGCTCGCCGAGGAAACGCGACACGACATCCTTATAGGCTTCCGCCACGTCGGTGCCGTCCAGATGCACGGCGGGCAGACCCTGGTTCGACGCGTGCAGCACCGCTTCCGATTCCGGAATCACGCCGATCAGATCGATGCGCAGAATTTCCTGGATGTCGGTGAGCGACAGCATTTCGCCTTCGCTGACGCGCTTCGGGTTGTAGCGGGTGATCAGCAGGTGTTCCTTGATCGGCTCCTTGCCCTCGATCGCGCGCTTGGTCTTCGACGACAGGATGCCGAGAATGCGGTCCGAGTCGCGCACCGACGACACTTCCGGGTTGGTCACGATCAGCGCTTCGTCGGCGAAGTGCATCGCGAGCAGCGCGCCGGACTCGATGCCGGCCGGCGAATCGCACACGATGTATTCGAAGTCCATTGCGATCAGATCGTTGATGACCTTCTCGACGCCTTCCATCGTGAGCGCGTCCTTATCGCGCGTCTGCGACGCCGGCAGGATGAACAGGTTCTCGCACTTCTTGTCCTTGATCAGCGCCTGGTTCAGATTGGCTTCGCCCTGGATCACGTTGATCAGGTCGTACACCACACGACGCTCGCAGCCCATGATGAGGTCGAGGTTCCGCAGGCCGACGTCGAAGTCGATCACGGCGGTTTTGGTGCCACGCAGTGCGAGGGCCGATGCAAAACTCGCGCTCGTGGTCGTCTTGCCCACGCCACCCTTGCCCGAAGTCACCACAATGATTTTTGCCATTACCCTTACCTTGTGTTCGTCAAATTCATCAATTATGTGCGGCCATATTTGCCGTGAAACTCCGCGCGCCAGATTCGTTCAGCGCAGCTCCCGTTTCCCGTCGATCAAGTGAGCCGCAGCGGTTCGATCATCAGCTTTTCTTCTTCGAGCCAGATCTGCACCGGCTTGCCGAGCACGTCGGACGGCAGCGGGTTCTCGGTCGTTCGATAGATGCCCGCGATCGAGATCAGTTCCGGTTCGAGACACGTGCAGAAAATACGCGCGTCGTGATTGCCCTGCACGCCGGCCAAAGCCCGGCCGCGCAGCGGCGCGTAAATATGGATGTTGCCTTCCGCGATCACTTCCGCGCCGTAGCTCACGAGGCCGAGCACGACAAGATCGCCCTTCGCGTAGATGCGCTGGCCCGAGCGCAGCGGCTTGTCGACCACCATCGTTTGCGACGAGGTTGCGAGCCGCACGGGCTCGGCGGCGGGAGCGGGCTCGACCGCGGCGGCCGTAGCCGCGGCGCCGGCCGCTGCAGGTGTTGCGGCGGCTGCCGTGTCCGCGCTCGGGCCTTTGACGGCTTGTGCGTCCGCTGTCGCATCGGCGCTGTCCTCGTCGGCCGGCTTCGAAGCAGCGCCGCGACGATCGCGCGCCTCGAGCAGCGGCAACGCCGATTCAGCCGCCCACGTCTGCTGTGCGTTGGCGACCACGCCGACCGGCCGCATGCGCACGCTGTCGAGCAGTTGCGCGATGTCGACGAGCGGCACGCGCTCGTTTGCGGCAAGGCGGCGCACGTCGATCGCGACGACGTCGTTAGCGAAGAATTCGGGGGTCGCCTCGAAGCGCCGCGTCAGCTCGGCACGCATGGCGTCGATGTCGGTTGTCTTGACCACGAACAGGAGCGTATCGACAGCGCCACTGCGCAGTTCGAAAAAGGGCGATTTCTTGGGCGACATAGCGTTCGGCAAAAAATTTTGCGTATTTTACAGGCGTCCACGCGCGCGGCGAGCTTTTTTGCCGGAACAGTGAGCCACCTCGATTGCGGCGCGGCCACGCGCGCGCCATTCAGGCCGCGCAGCCGCCGATGATCGCGCTCGATCGCTCGAGCAAGATCGCGGGACAGACGCGCAGGGGAATCGAGCGGCACGCTGTGCGCCGCTCGCGAGATCACTGCTGGGACACCTGGGACGTGCCCGGCACGTGGCGCACCAACAGACTTTCGATCTGCTCGGGCGCACGCGCGACACGGCGATGCTCGCCGGTCTGATTGAAACCGAGCGCCTCGTAAAAGCGCATCGCATTGCGGTTGGCGTCGGCGACCCACGCGTAGATTTCCGTGGCGCCTTCGCCGGCGAGCCAGCTGCTGGCCGTGTCGACCAGCAGTTCGCCGCCGCGCAGATGACGCACGGCCGGCGCCACCCACAACTCGCAGACGAACGCGCGGCGCGCCGCGGTGTCTTCGAAGTGCGCTTCGATCAGTCCGGCGGGATGACCTTCGGTGTACAGGATGAAGGTGCTGACGGAAACCGACACCGCGCGATCCGCGGCGGTGGCGTTGAAACTGGCGACATCCGCCGACAACGCGTCCTCGAGTGTCGCGCCGAAGGCATAGGGCGCCTCCCGCAGCGACGCAGTACGGAGTTCGCGAAAAACGGCGCCCTGATCAGCGGCGATACGGCGAACGGTCAATGACGGACTCATGCAGACGAAAACCCCTTGAAACCCTAAGACGTAGCTTTAACCGAACCGGCGTGCGAGTCAAATCATTATTGACACGATTGCACCGCCGCATGAAATGTGGATATGCGACGCGCGCGACCGGGCGGCATGTCTTCGCCGCGCGGCGAGCTTCGCAAGGCGCGCGCTCGATCCGCTCACGGTGCTTCGTAGCGGCCGGTGCCGTCCGGCCACGGCGTCAGCAGTTCATAGCCGTCGTCGGTCACGGCGATCATGTGCTCCCATTGCGCCGACAGCGAGCGGTCCTTGGTGACCACGGTCCAGCCGTCGCGCTGCACGGTGGTGCCCGCGCGGCCCGCGTTGATCATCGGCTCGATCGTGAAGACCATGCCCGGTTTCAGACGCACGCCCTGCCCCGGCTGGCCGTAGTGCAGCACCTGCGGGTCTTCGTGATAGACCTTGCCGATGCCGTGTCCGCAGTAGTCGCGCACGATCGAAAAGCCATCGCGCTGCGCCACTTTCTGAATCGCGTAGCCGACGTCGCCGAGCGTCGCGCCCGGCTTCACCTGGCGGATGCCCGCGAGCATCGCCTCGTAGGTCGTGTCGATCAGCTGGCGCGCCACTGTGCTCGGCTGGCCCACGCAATACATCCGGCTGGTGTCGCCGAAATAGCCATCCTTGATGATCGCGACGTCGATGTTGATGATGTCGCCGTCCTTCAGGACCTCGTTGCGATTCGGAATGCCGTGGCACACCACCTGGTTGACCGACGTGCAGACCGTCTTGGGAAACCCCAGGTAGCCGACATTGGCCGGAATCGACTTTTGCGTGTTGACGATGTAGTCGTTGCACAGCGCGTCGAGCTCTTCGGTGGAGACGCCCGCCTTGACGTGCTCGACGATCATTGCCAGCACGTCGGCAGCGAGGCGGCCGGAAATGCGCAGCCTGGCGATGTCGTCGGGGGACTTGTAGGTAATGGCCATGAATTCAGTCGATGTGGGTCGGATGGGGTTCGATGTTCAGCGCATGCCGGGCCGCCGCGAGCGGCCGGCACATCATGCTCACACCGGCGATGCCCCGGCCAATTGTACAGAGGATCGTCGCCGGACCCGGGCAAACCGGGTCGAACGGAGTCGCAGCGTGATTTTCTTGAGGCGTTGGGCGGCGGTTGGAAAGTGCGACGCGCTGTCTGTCGGGGCGTGTTGCCGGCGTATGGGGAAACCACTTGTGATGGTTTGCAAGCCGGGGCGCCGCCGATTGCGGATTTGCTTCGTTGGTTTCGTGAAGGCGTTGAGCCCCGCGCTTTTTCTTCCCGGATCGCGCGGCTTTTCTCAGAAGAACGTGAGCCCGTTGAAGTCCGCGATTTGCGTAAAGGCACGCGCGAATGCTGGCTGCTCATGCGTCGGCGCCGTGAGCGCGCGCATCTCGGTTGGCTTCTCAGTCGACCTCTCAGTCGGCCTTCGCCGCAACGAATTGCATCACGTCCGGGCGTCCTTCGTCGAAGCCTGCTTCGCAGTAGGCCAGATACAGCCGCGTTTGGCCGCCGCCAGTCGATGATGCCCATCCATCACTGCGAGACTGTCGCTTTCGAGGACGATCGGAGCGGTCCATCGGCCGCTGCGCGCAATGCTATCGATTACTTCGAGCAAACGTGCCTCGACGTGCTGTTCATTCGGCAAGATCAGATCGGTCGGAATCAGTTGAATCGGCCAGTCGCCTTTCATGGTCGTGTCCATTTTCGATAGGTTGACAATGACGCATCGCGCCTGTGCTTCGCATTCCGCCCGATCGAACCAGCGGAACTCAGATGCCCTGCTGCGCGGCCAGCGCGCACGGATCGACCGCTGGAAACGCGCGCGGCTACAGCGCGTGCGCCGCAACCACGGGAACGACGCATCATTGCGAAGCGCTCGTTGAGGTTGTTGCGCTTGTTGTGCCCGTTGCGCCCGTCGCCGTGGCTGCCACGGACCCACTCCCCACCGCTGCCGCGCCTGAAGTCGCGGCCCACCGCGCCGACAACTCTGCAGGTGTTCGATTGCAGCCAGAACATCGGCGTCGGCATTCTGCGTGGACTCGGCGACGTCAAAAGTTCGTTCCGCATCTCGCTGATCGGCTACTGGCTGATCGGGCTGCCGGTCGCATATCTGGCGGGCATCGTGATGGGCTACGGCATCCACGGCATCTGGGTCGGTCTCGCGATCGGTCTTGCGGCGACCGCGTCGCTGCTGCTGCGCACCTTTGAAACGCGGCTCGGCAGGAGCGCGGCGATCGTCAGCAAACCAGCGGCGAGCTTCAGCACCTCGGCGTTGGTTTCGCTGTGCGCGTCGAGAAACGGCCTGATCACCGCGCCGGGAATCGCGAGATACGGCAGCGCGATAAGCACCATCGCCCCGATGCCGAGCGCGAGGCCGGTATAACCGAGCCGGTGCGCGCCGCGATAGTCGTGCTGCGCGCACGCATGACTGATGCTGATCGAAGACGCATGCGACAACCCGACCGAGATCATGAACACGATGTAGATCACCTGGTTCACGATGGTTTGCGCGGCCAGCGCGCTCGCGCCGAGCGACCCGATGATCAGCGTCAGCACGGTGAAGAACGCAGCTTCGGAGCCGTACGTCGCGGCAATCGGCAGGCCCATTTTCCAAGTGCGCGCGAGTGCCGCGAGATCGGTGCGCCAGATCGCCAGCGACAGGTGTTCGGACAGTTCGCGGCGTCTGGCCACCACACCGAGAAACATCAGGAACGACAGCAGATACACACCGCTCGTTGCGTAAGCGATGCCGGTCAGCCCGAGTCGCGGCAGACCGAAGCGGCCGAACATCAACGCGTAGTCGAGCGCGGCGTTCAGCGCGATCGACACGATGGTGATCGCCAACAACGGCCCGGGCTTGCGCAAGCCGACCGTGTATTGCCGCAGTGCCTGAAACCACAGACACGGCAACATGCCGGGCGCGGCGACCGCGAGATACGACGCGGTCTGCCGCGCAACCGACGGGTCCTGCCCGAGCCACACGAGCGGCTTTTCGATCACCAGCATGAGCAGCGCGAACACCACGGCGGCCAGCGTCGTCAGCGCGAAACTCGCGCGCACCAGCCGGCGAATTTGCGCCGGATCGTTCTGACCGTTGGCGAACGCGACCAGATTGCCGGTCCCGGTGACAAGACCGGTGCCCATCGTACGCAACTGGTTGAATAGCGTCAGAGCGAGACCGCCGGCGGCGATCTCGCGCGCGCCGAGCATGCCCATCATCACGATATCCGTGGTGGTGAGCGCGACCTGCGCGAGCTGCGTGAGGATCAGCGGCGCCGCGAGGGCGCCGATATGCGCGGCATCGAGCCGGAACTGTCGAACGGGCTTCATGCTGCTCCGTGCCACAACGTGTCGAGTTCGGCTGCAATGCTCTCTTCGAGCAGATTGCGTTCGCCCATCCACTCGTCGTTGAAGACGGTGTCGAGATACTTCTCTCCGCCGTCGCAAACGAGGATCACGAGGATGGCATCGGCCGGCAGCGTGTCGAGCATATGCAGCGCGTGATAGATCACGCCGCCCGCCGAGCCGCCGACCAGCAGCGCCTTCCTGCGCGCGACGTAGCGCGCCGTATTGAACGCCGCCGCGTCCGACACCGTGACGCCTTCGTCGAGCAGCGAATAGTCGACCAGCGCACCGATCTCCGCGCCCGGCGGCGTGCCGGTGCCCGACTGGTAATACGCGCCGCCCTCTCCGCCAAACGCGATCGAGCCGATCGGCTCGACACCGATCACGCGCGGCGCGGCCACGCCGCCTTGCGCGCCGAGCGCCTTCAACGCGCGCGCGGTGCCGAACAGCGAGCCGCCGGTGCCGACCGAGCCGACCAGGTAATCGATCTTGCCGCCGAGCGCCGCATGCAACTCGTGCGCGAGTTCGTGGTAGTCGGCGTTCGCCCGAAGCGTTCTGTCGCGCCACCGAGCACTAGTGGTTGGCTGCGGCGTCTCGGCATGTGTTTCGCCCAGCTTGCGGGGTGTCTCAGAAGTGAACTGGACCTAAGTTCGTCTTATTGTTGGGGCGCAGGCGTGTTCGTGGTCCAGATGTCGCGATGCATTTTCCAATGACCATTCGTGCTCTTCCATATAATCACGTAATCTCCGGCGTCCAAGACCTTGCCCCCTTCTCCCGGGACCGTGTACTTGCCCACCTCATAGGCGGTGTCGCCATGCGCCTCTACTTCCACTGAGGTCAGCTTTATCGCTTTGAACCCTGAATCTATCGCCCCTTTCCAATACTCCGTGATCGCCTTCTGTCCGCTGACGACTTGACTGTTCGGCGGGAAAAGTTTCGCAGTTCCGGTATAGAGTGAAGCGATGCCAGCCGCATCGCCACGACTGACAGCCTTTTCCCATCGTTTATTGCTGGCTTCGATTGCCGCGCGTACATCCCCCTGTGCTGACACGGCATTCGCAAAGCCAATGAGCACACTAAAGAGAGCAAAAAGAGAAAATGATCTTTTTAGTACGTGAAACATACCGCCTCCTAAGATTAATCGCGATTCGTGTTAAATCCGCCTGTCGCAGTTCGACCCCACACGGCCACCGGGCCAAGCGCCATCTCGACGGCAGCTTATGAGGTCCCAAGGTCATCCGCGAACTCGCGACTAGTATCCGAGGGTCGTTGCCGACGAATTCGGCAGTTTCGGCGTACGCTTCCCCTACCTTTTCAACAGGTTCCGAAGTTTTCTGCGAGCGTCAAGTTGAAGGGCGGCCAAAGCCGCTTTTTGCGTGCGCTCTTGAGGCCGCGAGAATCGGGCGGATGGCGGCACAAGGCGAAGCTTCGAGTTGATGGCCGCATACGTTGTGGAGCGAGCACACTGAGGCGGCCGACGCAGCCTCGATAGGCACATGTGTCGTCGAACGCCTTTCTACGGGTCAGACTTGCTTCCTGTCTCCACAGGGACCCGCGCTTTTGGGGCCGGCATGGAAGGGGCATTCGTTGCCCCACACTGTTCCAGGGCCGCTATGGCTTTTTTAGCGAGCGCAATCGTCTCGTCGCATGCGGCAGGGTCGGCCAATGACTCGCATCCACCTCCCTTATTAACGCGCGCCAATGCGTTGCGAGCTTTTTCAAGGGCCGCTCCCGCAGAACCATTGTCCGAAATAAGCGCCGCCACATTAAATGCGCTCCCGGCCCGGGTAACAACCCAGTCTGGACAAGCAGGTGTCGCGCGGGCGCCGCTGGTAATGAAGATTAGACAAAGACCGACGACCGGCCAATGGCGGAGCCATAGCTTGGGTGAATGAATCATCAGCACCACCAGGTTGGCTTTTACAAATTATTGAATTCAGAGCGCAAATATATCTATTCAGTTAATCCATTTTAAATAGAGCGTCGCTTTCATTTTCTAAATTTAATCATCGCGATGAAAGCTTAACAATAGACAATAGATAGGTAAATGCAAGAAGCCCAAACGAGATGCGATAGGCAGCAGCCGCCAGGACGGAGCGCAAGTGATCGCGCACAACGATAAGATCGAGTAGTAGAGAACCTATACAAAACCAAGCGTCCAGCACGATCTCGCGGCAACTGCGCCGCGTCGGATGTGAACGAACGCTGGAATGTCCTGCTAACGCAACTGAAGGAAGGCAGGCAGTCGTTACATGGAAGAACGACCGCGCGAACCTTTTTGAGGCAATCTATTTGGAGAGCCAGCAGAACGCAGCCTGAGCGGGCACTCGAGAATGTCCGTTGTGTGTGCGAAGTCAACGTTCGAATGTCTTGGCAACCGCGCCGGCGAACACCCGCAGATGGCGCCGCCGATCCTTGCCGACCGCTGTGCGATGATCAACTGCCCATCGCCCCGAGCGGCATTGGCGACCCTCTCCAGCCGCTCAGGCTAGTGCAACGTCAATGGCCGCTTCCAGGGTTCTGTGGACGTCTCGGTTTTTCGCCGGGCTTCGTCGAGTGGCTGTCAACTGGACTACCGTTTGATCACCCGGTAGTCAGCCTGGAGTACCTCGCTTACGCGTTCGGCCGCTGGCACGGGTATGGAGAGCACAAGGGAAGTAGTGATTGTGCCAAAGCTGCCGATCCTGTCGATGACAGCCTCCAGTTCGACGCTTGACCGGGCCAGCACTTGCAGGATGTAGCTGTCCGACCCGGTTACCCGCAGGACCTCCACGACATTTGGCGTCTCGCGAAATGTCTTTAAAAGGCTCGCGCCCCTCTCGGCTGAAGCGCCGATCCGAATCACGGCATTGATAGGGAAGCCAAGGCGCGTCCAGTCCACTTCCGCGCGATACCCCTTTATGACCCCCCGCTCCTTGAGGCGGCGAACCCGCTCCGCACACGCCGGGGCCGTAAGGCCGACCTCGGCCGCAAGCGACTTGTAGGGCGCCCGGCCGTCACGCAACAGAATCTTGACCAGCTTCAGGTCCGTCGCATCGAGAAAGTTTCGGTCCGTGTTTTCCATGAAAACAAAAGTATAAATACGACGTGACTTTCGATTCTAAACGACCGACACAATCGACATGAAGCAAACTTGAGACATTGCTAACTTTATTGCGGACGGCCTTTTGCGTAACGTTACTACGGCGGGATTCGCCTTCGTCGAGTTTGTGGGCTCGGACCTCGAGGCGCTCGTTTCCCTCTTTGAGAAGTTTGGGTTCAGGGTAGTCGGGCAACGGGAAAAGACTGGGTCCGTTCTTCTGCGTCAGAACGAGGCTGTCTTCATCGTGAATCCGGCAAAGAACCCGTTCCGCGAAGTTCACGGTGCTTCAGCGCGTGCGATCGGAATCAAGGTGGATAGCGCGGCGAATGCGTTGGCGCGGGCCATCGACGGCGGAGCGCGATTGGCGACGTCCGCCGATTTTGGCGAATACGTCGTCAACTCACCCGCCATAGTCAATATCGGCGACAGCTTGGTCTATTTCGTCGATCACGACTTTGTGTCCGAGTTTTCGGTTCCCTATCGGCCGGTCCAATCTCCAGCGGTTGTCGGGGCTGCGATCGAAGCGATCGACCACACTTCGAATATCGTGAGGCCGGAAAACCTCGACCGGTGGGCTCACTTCTACAGGGACGCCTTTGCATTTGTCCAGAAGCAGTATCTGGATGTGAGGGGCAAGCAGACCGGCATGCGGGCCAAGTCAATGGTCAGCCCCTGCGGGAAGGTTTCAATCCCGATTGCCGCCGCCGCGCATGACCAGCCCGGCATGTTGAATCAGAACGACGAGTTCATCCGCAACTACAAGGGAGAGGGGATTCAGCACATCGCTCTTCTGTCCTCAAACATCGAGCTGACGATTGAGGCTTTGCAAGCCGCGGGAATCGAGTTTATAGATGCACCCCCGAAGGCCTATTACCGGAACCTCGACGCTCGCGTCCCTGGCCACGGTCAGGATCTGGACAGCATCGAACGCCGGGGGATCCTTCTGGACGGCAAGGGTGATGGAAGGATCTTGCTGCAACGGTTCACGCGTCGCCAGATCGGTCCAATCTTCTTCGAGATTATCGAGCGACGTGGCGAGGACGGCTTCGGCGAGGGCAATTTCAAGGCGCTCTTCGAGTCGCAGGAGCAGGACCAGGTTCGTCGCGGATCACTCAACGCCTTGTAGGTCAGCCAATACTCTTGTTCTTTTCCAAGGTACTCATCATGCAGCCTTCCAGGACCACTACCGTCCTTTTGAATCCCCATCCGGCTCTCGGCAGCACCGACGTTTTCAAGACGTTCAACTACGCACCCGCGGTTGCGGCAGGTGGTCTGCTGTTCGTTGCCGGCCAGATTGGGATCCGGGTTGACGGGACCGTTCCCGCAAGCGTCGAAGAACAGATCGATCTGGCGTTTCAGCGACTTGGCGCGATCCTGCAAGCAGCTGGGCTGGGCTTCGATGATCTCGTCGACTTCGTCAGCTATCACGTAGACATTGACAAGCAGCTTGCGGCGTTTCGGGAAATCAAGAACCGCTACATCAAGGAAAACGCTCCGGCATGGACTATTCTCGGGGTGGCTGCATTGGCCAGGCCGACCCTCTTCGTCGAGATCAAGGCTGTTGCCGCGATGCGCAGCGTGTGAGCGAGCGAGAAAAGCGCACCAGTTGATGATACGACCGCAACTTCCGCGATGGCGTCGGATCTCTTTGCCACAATTCCCGATGTATCGTCGGTCTACCGAAGGGTTGCTTGCCCAGGGCAGAGCAGACGCCCGAACGCCCGGGAGCGGGTACAGACGAACGTCGTTTCCTGGCCGCCCTCTGCCTGTCGGCGATCGGTAGCACGCGATCCGGACCAGCCATTTGTTCTCATACAAAGCGGACGCTGACTCCAAGGCGCGATGAATGCTCGGCTCGAACGAAAAGACAGGCACCCTCTGCGCGATCCCTGATGGGCACCTACGGCGCTTCGTCAAATGCAGTACTTCGTGTCAGCGTCTCCCACGCGTCAATATCCTTGGCCATGGCAGCAAGCTGTTTGCGCGCAAGGTCGAGCGCGTCGGCGCCCAGCAGTAGATGCATTGGTGGCTGCTTCGCCTTTAATGCTTCAATGATTGCAAGCGCGCCTTTCGCCGGATCGTTCTGTTGCTTTCCGTGCGAGTCGAGCAGGGCATCGCGTTGCTTGCCCAATGTCTCGGCAAACTCAGGAAGGCGAATTCTGGATTGCCGCATCGAACGGCCGCGAAAATCGGTCCTGAACGCGCCGGGTTCGACTACCGTCACGCCGATGCCGAACGGTGCCATCTCTTTCGCTAGGGTCTCGGAAAGCCCTTCAAGGGCGTACTTGCTCGCATGGTAGTAGCCGACCGCCTCGCCGGAATATTTGTCGCGGCATCGTGCTCCCAATACGCCGGACGATCTTCAGCGTCACCGATGCATCAATTACCGGATGGAAACGGCAGGCAGCCTTTATTCGTGGGAATTTGAAAACGGCCGTCGAAAATTAAAGGTGGCGCTGTCGGGACCACTGACATTCAATGAGCCGGATCTGATGCTCCAGGCCGCGATCGATGGTCTTGGCGTCGCGTACGTGCTGGAGCATGAGGCAGCGCTCCATATCGGTAAAGGGCGTCTGGTCCAGGTGTTGGAAGACTGGTGTCCCCCGTTCGCGGGGTTCTTCCTCTACTACCCGTCGCGCAAACAGGTTTCCCCTGTGTTGGCAGCGTTGTTGAAGCGCCTACGGGCACAGTGAAACTCGCGAAACGCTTTTGCGACCTGACAGGATTTTCGTTTATGGAGTTTTGATTGAACATGAGTCGAAACGCGTCTGCCGCTTCGCTGAGCGTGAACCACTGCTTGAACGAGCTCAACAACCTCAATGAGGCCATCGCGCTCCCTGCATGCGCTCCCGATGAATAACAGGGCGGCGCTAGCCCGATGATGGGCTTATTTGATGGGCCAGAAAAACAAAACCCCGCAAGTCCTTGGACTTACGGGGTTTCGTACAATATTCTGGCGGAAAGGGTGAGATTCGAACTCACGGTACCCCTAAAGGTACACTGGATTTCGAGTCCAGCGCATTCGACCACTCTGCCACCTTTCCGTGTTTCTGAACTCGCAGCGGTTAAGCTGCTTCGCCAGAACCAAGCGGGTCGTTGCTTGGGAGAGAAAGATTATAGAACAGCCAAATCCGATTTCCAAGTCCCCCATTAAAAAATTTTCAAAGCGACCTGACAACCTGCGGCGGCGCCCGGCCGCATCGACCCGACGACCAACCGGGCGAGCGCTTAGCCCGCCTTCGCTTCCAGCCGTTCCACCCCGCCGAGGTAAGGCCGCAGCGCCGCCGGCACCGTCACCGAACCATCGGCATTCTGGAAGTTTTCCAGCACAGCCACGAGCGTGCGACCAACCGCCAGACCCGAACCGTTCAGCGTGTGCACCAGTTCCGGCTTGCCCTGCGCATTGCGATAGCGCGCCTGCATCCGGCGCGCCTGGAACGACTCGGTGTTCGAGCAACTCGAAATCTCGCGATACGTGTTCTGCGCCGGCACCCACACTTCCAGGTCATAGGTCTTCGCAGCCGAGAAGCCCATGTCGCCCGTGCACAACGTAATCACGCGATACGGCAACTCCAGCTTCTGCAAGATCGCCTCGGCGTGGCCGACCATCTGCTCCAGCGCGTCATACGACGCTTCCGGCGCGACGATCTGCACCATCTCGACCTTGTCGAACTGATGCTGGCGGATCAGACCGCGCGTGTCGCGCCCATACGAGCCCGCTTCCGAGCGGAAGCACGGCGAATGCGCGGTCAGCTTGATCGGCAGTGCGTCGGCTTCGACGATGCTGTCGCGCACCGTGTTGGTCAGCGAAATCTCCGACGTGGAGATCAGATACTGCGTGACCGTGTTCTCGTCACCGCCCTTCTCGACGCGGAACATGTCGTCGGCGAATTTCGGCAGTTGGCCGGTGCCGTACAGAATCTCCGGATTCACGATGTATGGCGTGTAGACCTCGGTATAGCCGTGCTGCTGCGTATGCGTGTCGATCATGAACTGTGCGAGCGCGCGATGCAGCCGCGCGATCTGTCCGCGCAGCAGCGTGAAGCGCGCGCCCGAGAGCTTGGCGCCGGTTTCGAAGTCGAGCCCGAGCGGCGCGCCGACATCGACGTGATCCTTCACCTCGAAGTCGAACTGGCGCGGCGTGCCCCAGCGGCGCACTTCGACATTGCCGGCTTCGTCGTCGCCGACCGGCACGCTTTCATGCGCGAGGTTCGGCACGCCGAGCAGCAGATCCGACAGACGCTTCTGGATATCGTCGAGCTTCGCCGCCGACGCCTTCATCTCGTCGCCGATGCCGCCGACTTCGGCCATCACCGCCGAGGTGTCCTCGCCCCGCCCTTTCATCGCGCCGATCTGCTTCGACAGGCTGTTGCGGCGCGCCTGCATTTCTTCGGTACGGGTTTGGGTGTCGCGGCGTTCCGCTTCGAGCGCGGTGAACGCCGCCGCGTCGAAGGTATAGCCGCGGTCGGCGAGGCGCCTGGCGACGCCGTCGAGGTCTTTGCGCAGCAGCTGAATGTCGAGCATGGGATGGGACGGGTATTCGTTGTATGAAGGGGGGATTTTAGCGCACCGGCGCGCGCGGCCGGTGCGTTAGATGGTCGACGCGTGGCGGATGGCCGGCACTGCGCCGAATACAAAGCAAGGCAAAGCAAGCGCGACTCAACTCAACGCAGCCGGCAGACAAGCTCAGTTCTTCTTCCGCTTGTTCTCGCTGCGCCATTGCGCATCCAGCTCGGCCAGACGCGCCATCTTGTCGCCGATCTTGCCCTCGAGACCGCGCGGCGTCGGCTCGTACCAGTGCGGATCCCGCATGTTGTCCGGCAGATAGGTCTCGCCGGCCGCATAGGCATCGGGCTCGTCGTGCGCGTAGCGGTACTCGTGGCCGTAGCCGAGTTCCTTCATCAGCCTGGTCGGCGCGTTGCGCAGATGCACCGGCACGCCGCGCGACTGGTCCTTGCTGACGAAGCGGCGAGCTTCGTTATATGCGTTGTACCCGGCGTTCGACTTCGGCGCGACCGCCAGATAGAGGATCGCCTGCGCCAGCGCCAGTTCGCCTTCGGGGGTGCCCAGGCGCTCGTAGGTTTCGGCGGCGTCGAGCGCGATGCGCGCGGCGCGCGGGTCGGCGAGGCCGATGTCCTCCCACGCCATCCGCACGATGCGGCGCGCCAGATAACGCGGGTCCGCGCCACCGTCGAGCATCCGGCAGAACCAGTAAAGCGCGCCGTCCGGGCTGCTGCCGCGCACCGATTTATGCAGCGCGCTGATCTGGTCGTAGAATGCGTCGCCGCCTTTGTCGAAGCGGCGCAGATTTTCCGCGAGCGCGCTGCCGAGCAACGCGCCGTCGATCTCCGTGGTCTTTTGCTGCGCGGCCGCGCGCGCGACGATTTCGAGGTTGTTCAGCAGCTTGCGGCCGTCGCCGTCGGCGGAACCGATCAGCGCGTCGCGCGCCTGGTCGGTGAACGTGAGGCCGCCCAGTTCCTGCTGCGCGCGTTCGAGCAGTTCGCGCTGCTCGTCATCGGTCAGGCTTTTCAGCACGTAGACCGCGGCGCGCGAGAGCAAGGCGCTGTTCACCTCGAACGACGGATTCTCGGTCGTCGCGCCGACGAACACGAACAGCCCCGACTCGACGTGCGGCAAGAACGCGTCCTGCTGGCTCTTGTTGAAGCGATGCACTTCGTCGACGAACACCAGCGTCTGATGGCCGTTCGCGCGATGAATCTGCGCGGTCTCGACAGCTTCGCGGATATCCTTCACGCCCGAGAGCACCGCCGACAACGCGATGAACTCGGCGTGAAACGCGTCGGCCATGAGCCGCGCGAGCGTGGTTTTGCCGACGCCGGGCGGGCCCCAGAGGATCATCGAATGGGCTTCGCCGGATTCGAACGCGACCCGCAGCGGCTTGTTCGGGCCGAGCAGATGCGTCTGGCCGATCACTTCGTCGATATTGCGGGGCCGCAGGCGTTCGGCGAGCGGAACATTGGCACGGGTTTCTTCAAACATGACGTTTTGGGGATAATCTCGGCTTTCCGGACGCGGTCTCGTATGGTCCATGTGATCCGCTTGGTCCGTATGAAGGCGGCGTGCAGCCGGATGAGCGCAAAGCCGGCCCGCGAAGGTGCGGGCAACGTCCTGCATTATGACAGTGACGGCGTTCGGACGATGGCCCTGTCTTGCGGTGAACGACCTGGCCGGCATCGCCCCGGAAAAAATTTAGCAATCAACGACGCAGCCGCGCAGGCAAAGGTCAATAACAACCGCCAGCCCGGCTGCGCCAGCAACCTAGCACCCAGACCGTCACGCGGCCTGGCAAGCAACGCCAACAGGGACAAGACCAGATGGCACAAGATCCACTCGCCGGCAACGCCGGTTCCACCTACGCGCCGCTCACGCCGGTGCCCGACGCGCGCCGAGCGTTCCGCACCGGCGACGCGTTCGCGCTCTGGTTCTCGCTCGGCATCGGCCTGCTGGTCGCGCAGGCCGGCGCGCTGCTGGTGCCGGGGCTATCGCTGCCGCACGCGCTGCTGGCGATCGTGATCGGCAGTGTGATCGGCGTGGTGCTGCTGGCGCTGGCCGGCGTGATCGGCACGGACACGGGGCTCGCGGCGATGTCGTCGCTGCGTCCGACGCTCGGCGTGCGCGGCGCGTCGGTGCCGGCGGTGCTGAACGCGGTGCAACTGGTCGGCTGGGGTTCGTTCGAAGTGATCGTGATGCGCGATTCCGCCGACGCCCTCGCCAAACAGGCGTTCGACCTCTCGATGCCGCTGATCTGGACCGTCGTGTTCGGCCTGCTCGCGACGCTGCTCGCGATCAGCGGCCCGCTGTCGTTCGTGCGGCGCTTTCTGCGCACGTGGGGCATCTGGCTGCTGCTTGCGGGCGCGGCGTGGCTCACGTGGAATCTGCTCGCCCGGCACAACCTGGTGGAACTGATGCAACGTCCGGGCACGGGCGAGATGTCGTTCGGCGGCGCGATCGACCTGGTGGTGGCGATGCCGCTGTCGTGGCTGCCACTGATCGCCGACTACACCCGCTTCGGCCGCCGCCCCGGCGAGACGTTCCGCGGCACGCTGCTCGGCTATGGCATCGCGAACATCTGGTTCTATGCGCTCGGCGCGGTGTATGGCCTCGCGGCCGGCGGCGGCGATGCGCTGCTGACCGGCGCGCTGGCCCAGGCCGGCGGCGGGCTCGCGCTGCTGCTGATCCTGATCGACGAAATCGACAACGCGTTCGCCGACATCCACTCGGCCGCCGTCTCGACCGGCACCTTCTGGACGCGCGGCAGCGTGCCGTTGTTGTCGGCGGCGTTCGGCGCGCTATGTACGCTAATCGCGCTGCTCGTGCCGATGGCGAAGTATCAGAACTTCCTGTTGCTGATCGGCTCGGTGTTCGCGCCGCTGTTCGGGGTGGTGCTGATGGATCACTTCATCGTGCGCAAGCGCCGCATCGAAGCCGCCGCGCTCGCGAACGTGCGTGGCCGTTATGGCTTCTCCGGCGGCTGGCATCTGAGCGCGTTCATCGCGTGGGCGATCGGCATCGCCGCGTATCAGGTGATCAATCAATGGCTGCCGAATCTCGGCGCCACGTTGCCGTCGCTGGTGATCGGCGCGGCGTGCTACTTCGTGTTCGTGTCGGCGCGCAAGACTGCGTACGCTTGACGCCTTCGGGCTCGCTGTTCGCGCGAGTCGGTTGAAGAAGAAAAGCCTGCATTTGCAGGCCTTTTCTTTTGCGCGCGACACTTCAAAGATCTCCACGCCACGCCACGCGAATCACTTCACCGCGCCGCCGCCCGATACTCGACGCCCGGCAGCACGCACAGCAACTCGTACGCGAGATTCGCGCCGAGCAGCGCGGTCGTGCCGAACGGATCGTACGGCGGCGCCACCTCGACCAGATCGCAGCCGACAATGTTCAACCCGCGCGCGCCGCGAATGATCTCCAGCGCCTGCGGCACCGTCAGCCCCGCAATCTCCGGCGTGCCCGTGCCCGGCGCGAAGGCCGGATCGATCCCGTCGATGTCGAACGTGATGTACACCGGGCCGTCGTCCATCCGCTCGCGCACGCGCGCCATCAGCGGCGCGAGCGACTGGTTCCAGCACGCCTCGGCCTGCACGACCTCGAAGCCCTGATCGCGGCACCAGTCGAAGTCTTCCGCCGCGTAGCCCGTGCCGCGCAGACCGATCTGCACGACCCGCTCGCAATCGAGCAGGCCCTCTTCGACCGCGCGGCGAAACGGCGTGCCGTGCGCGATCTTCTCGCCCATCATCGTGTCGTTGACATCGGCGTGCGCGTCGACGTGAATCAGGCCGACCTTGCCGTGCTTGCGATGAATCGCGCGCAGGATCGGCAGCGCGATGGTGTGATCGCCGCCCAGCGTGATCGGCTTGCAGCCGTGCTGGAGGATTTCGTCATACGCGGTTTCGATGCGCGCGATCGAGTCGTGCAGGTTGTACGGATTGATCGCGACGTCGCCGAGATCGGCCACGCGCAGCGAATCGAACGGCGCCGCGCGGGTCGCCATGTTGTACGGACGCAGCAGCACCGATTCGCTGCGGATCTGGCGCGGCCCGAAGCGCGCGCCGGTGCGGTTCGACGTGCCGAGATCGAACGGCACGCCGACGAAGCACGCGTCGAACCCTGCGGCCGAGCCGACGTTCGGCAGCCGCATCATCGTCGCAATGCCGCCGCAGCGTGGCATCGCGTTGCCGGACAAGGGCTGCGGCCGTTCGCCGGCGTCGGGGGAAATGAAGGATGAGGTATTCATCGTGGCTCGGCAATGAAAAAAGGGCGGCACGAGAAAACGTGCGGACCGGCCTGAAGTCGGCGCAAAGCCGCCTCTTGCCGGGATGAATTCCGATTCTTGAGCAGTTCCTCCGAACTTGAAATAGCGCCGCGCCGAACTTCACATCGATTTCGATCGATGTATGCTGACGCATGTTCTCCCAACTCACCGACCTCGATCTGCGGCTGATCCGCGTGTTCCTCGCCATCGTCGACGCGGGCGGCGTGTCGCCTGCCCAGGCGACACTCAACGTCGGCCAGTCGACCATCAGCACGCAGCTCGCCACGCTCGAAACCCGACTGGGCTACCGGCTATGCGAGCGCGGCCGCAGCGGCTTCAGCCTGACCGCGCGCGGCGAGCAGTTCATCGAGGCCGCCCGCGCGCTGCTGTCGGCGGTGGACACCTTCGGCATGCAGGTGCGCAACGTGGGCCGCAAGCTGGTCGGCACGCTCGACATCGGCATGATCGGGCACACGCCGGTATCGGCCAGCGCGCGCATCAGCGATGCGATCAGCCGCTTTCGCGCACGGGATCAGTCGGTGCGTTTCTCGATCCTGGTCCGCTCGCCGGGCGAGCTGGAAGAGTTGCTGCTCAACGGGCGCATTCAGATCGGCATCGGCTATTTCTGGCACCGCGTGCCGTCGCTCGACTACACCGAGGTGTTCGCCGAGGACCAGTTCGCCTATTGCGCGAAGGGCCACCCGCTGTTCGCGCAGACGGGCGACGTGTCGGCTGAAGAGGCCGCGCAGCATGAATGGGCGTGGCGCAGTTATCCGCTACCGGAAGCCGAGAGTTCGACTACGCCGCAGAACGTCACCGCCGTGGCGGACAACATGGAAGCGGTCGCGATGCTGGTGCTGTCCGGGCATCACCTCGGCTATTTGCCGGGGCATTTCGCGGCGCCGTTCGTCGAGCAAGGGCTGCTTGCCGCGTTGAATCCGGCGCGGATGCGCTACCGCGTCGCTTTTCATATGGTCGCGCGGGCGCGGCAGCATCGAACGGAGATCGTCGAGGCGTTTATCGACGATATGAAGGCCGCGCATTCGGCGCAGGTTCTCGCCCAGCAATAAAAAAGCCGCGCTCGAAGCGCGGCGGCTTGAAGCGCGGCTTTGTTTGCCTGCGAAACAACTCCCGCAGAGCGCTTATCCGTTGATCACATCTGCGCCCTTCGGCACCGTGAACTTGAACGCATCGGCCGGCAGCGGCGGATTCTTCTGAATGTTCGAAAAAGTCAGCAGCGTCACGTTGCCGAACACGTCGTGCAACTCCATCGCTTCGAGATTGCCGTCCTTGAAGCCGATGCCGACGCGTTGAAACTGCGTGTCCTTCGCCTTCGGCGTCAATTCGAGCCAATCGATGCCGGCCTTCACGCCCGCATCACGCAGCGTGAAATTCTTGTCCAGATCGTTGCTGCCGAACAGGATCGCCGCCGGGCTCGCGCCGAGCGCGCCGCCGAGCGCGCGCACCGTCACCTGGTTCAGATCCTTGTCGTACACGTAGAGCTTGTCACCGTCGGCCTGCAACAGTTGCGCATAGGGCTTCTCGTACTGCCAGATGAACTTGCCGGGACGCGCGAACGTGAACGTGCCGCTCGACGTGCCGGTCTTGCCCGCGCCGCCGGTGGAAAGCGCGCCGCTCGCGCCCTGCGCCTTGCTCGGCGCGCGCACTTCCTGCTGCACGAAGTTGCCGCGCGCCGAGTGGACTTGCGCGACGAACGCCTTCAGTTGCTCGGTGCCGCTCGCGAATGCCTGCGACGCGACGAGCACCGACGCGCCGATCGCGACGCCGGCGACGCTGCGCACGATCGTCCGCGCGAGTTGGCCGAAGCGGCTGGATTGAGCGCTCTGTCGAGCGTGCTGCTGCGCGAATCGCTGCATATGGATTTCTCCCTTGATTGAATTCGTTGAACGCCCGCGATGGGCAGTGACGAGGGGCGATGGCCGTTTGGCTTTGGTGGCGTGTTTCTGGCGCGCGGTCCCGGGGACTTGCCCCCGGGGCCGTATCCGACAGGATAGGGAGCCGCCCTTAAACGAGCCTTATGAGTTCTGTAAAGCCTCGCGTGTCCGCTAAGCTCACTGCGCCAGCGGCCTCACACACAGAGCGAGGCCGCCCGCCTTATTCCGCTTCCCGCGCCGGCGCGAGAATCTCGCGATTGCCGTTCGACGACATCGCCGATACCACGCCCGAGTTCTCCATCTGCTCGAGCAAACGCGCCGCCCGGTTATAGCCGATGCGCAAATGCCGCTGCACCAGCGAGATCGACGCGCGGCGGTTCTTCAGCACCACGTCGACCGCCTGGTCGTACAGCGGGTCCGACTCGCCGTCGGTCGAGCCGGCTCCGGCCGCGCCTTCCTCGCCGCCCTCGCCGGTCACGCCGGTCACGCCGCCTTCGAGAATGCCCTCGATGTAGTTCGGCTCGCCCTGCTCCTTGAGTTTGTCGACGACGCGATGCACCTCTTCATCCGACACGAACGCGCCGTGCACCCGCACCGGCAAGCCGCTGCCCGGCGGCAGATACAGCATGTCGCCCATGCCGAGCAGCGATTCCGCGCCCTGCTGGTCGAGAATGGTGCGCGAGTCGATCTTCGACGACACCTGGAAGGCCATCCGCGTCGGCACGTTGGCCTTGATCAGGCCGGTGATCACGTCGACTGACGGACGCTGCGTGGCGAGAATCAGATGGATGCCGGCCGCGCGCGCCTTCTGCGCGATCCGCGCGATCAGCTCCTCGACCTTCTTGCCGACCACCATCATCAGGTCGGCCAGTTCGTCGATCACGACGACGATGTTCGGCAGGCGCGCAAGCGGCTCCGGATCGTCCGGCGTGAGGCTGAACGGATTCGGCAGCTTCTCTTCGCGCTTGGCCGCGTCGTCGATCTTGTGGTTGTAGCCGGCGAGGTTACGCACGCCGAGCTTGCTCATCAGCTTGTAGCGCCGCTCCATTTCGGCGACCGCCCAGTTCAGCGCGTGACCGGCCTGGCGCATGTCCGTCACCACCGGACACAGCAGATGCGGAATGCCTTCGTAGACGCTCATTTCGAGCATCTTCGGATCGATCAGGATCATGCGGACCTGGTCGGCGCTCGCCTTGTAGAGCAGCGACAGGATCATCGCGTTGATGCCCACCGACTTGCCCGAACCGGTGGTGCCGGCCACCAGCAGGTGCGGCATCTTCGCGAGATCGGCGCACACCGGCTTGCCGCCGATGTCCTTGCCGAGCCCCATGGTCAGCGGCGACGCGGCGTCCGCATAGACCGTCGAGCCGAGAATCTCCGACAGGGCCACGGTCTGGCGACGCTGATTCGGCAACTCCAGCGCCATGTAATTTTTGCCCGGAATCGTTTCGACCACGCGGATGGATACGAGCGACAGCGAACGCGCGAGGTCCTTCGCCAGACTGACGATCTGGCTACCCTTCACGCCGGTGGCCGGCTCGATTTCATAACGCGTGACGACCGGTCCCGGATAGGCGGCGACCACACTCACCTCGACACCGAAGTCCTTGAGCTTTTTCTCGATCAGACGCGACGTGAATTCCAGCGTGTCCGCGGAGATGGTTTCCTGCACGGCGGGCGCGGGGTCGAGCAGCGAGATGGCCGGCAGCGTGGAGTCGCCGGGCAGATCGGTGAAGAGCGGCACTTGCCGTTCTTTTTCGACGCGCTCCGATTTGGCCGGCGTGATGAGCGGCGGCACGATCGTGACCGGTTCGTGTTCCTCGATCCGCACGCGGCCCTTCTCGACCTTGCCTTCGCGCTTCACCGCGGCCGCTTCGCCGAGCTTGCGGTCGCGGCCGGCCTCGCGGCGAAGCTTCGCGAAGGTCACGGCGGAGATGATCGACTCGCCGACCTTCTCCGACACCGACAGCCACGAAAAGCGGAAGTACAGCGACAAGCCGATGGCGAGCGCGATCAGCAAAGCGAGCGTGCCGCCGGTGAACCCCAGCGCATGCGACACCCCGCGCGCGACGGCCTCGCCGACCACGCCGCCCATGGTGCCCGGCAACTGCACCTTCAGCGACCACATGCGCAACGCCTCGATGCCGCTGCACGCGAGCAGCACCAGCACGAACGCAAACGCGTCCGCCAGCCAGCTCACGCCGCGCGGCTCGGATTCCTGGTCGTCTTCGTGACGGGTGATACGCCGGTAGTTGGCGGAAATGTGACGCCCCAGCAGGACGATCCACCAGTAAGCGGACAGGCCGAACAGCAGCAGCATGATGTCCGAGGTCCGCGCGCCGACGCGGCCCGCCCAGTTGGCGATATGGTCGGTCTGCGCGGAATGGGTCCAGCTCGGATCGTGCCTGCTGTAGCTGACGAGCGCCATCAGCAGGAACACGCCGAGCGCCACCTGCAGGATCCAGCGGATTTCGGTGAAAAGGCGCGACATGCGGTGCGGCAATGCCTGCGCGCTCGCGGAATAGGGAGCTTTTGCCATTGATCCTGTTGCGTGGGTAGCCGATTGCCGGCCGCAAACGCGGCCAGAGCCTCACCCAGCATGGCTTCGGCTCCGATCCCGGCGACCGGAAACTTCGATCCGGCCTATTGTAAACGCAGTGCCCCGCGCAAGGCTGTAAATGACGGTAACGAGGCAGATTGGCCACGGTGCCACACCGCACGGACACGCGGCCATGCTATCGCGGCGATCGGAAAGCTTCATGGAGCAGCCTCGCGCCCCGCCCTTTATAATGCCGCACTGGCACCCATCTACAGTTTCAGCTCAAGTCGCACGGCCTCGCATGGGCGAGCCCGGCGCCGTATAAGGATTCAATCATGCCCGCAACTTCAACGAAACACGCCAAGGTTCTGATTCTCGGTTCCGGTCCCGCCGGCTATACGGCGGCGGTCTACGCGGCGCGCGCCAACCTCGCGCCCGTGCTGGTCACGGGCCTAGCCCAGGGCGGCCAGCTAATGACCACGACCGACGTCGAAAACTGGCCCGCCGACGCCAACGGCGTGCAAGGCCCGGAACTGATGACGCGCTTCCTGGAGCACGCCGAGCGCTTCAACACCGAAATCATTTTCGACCACATCCATACCGCCAAGCTGGACGAGAGGCCGATTCGCCTGATCGGCGATTCGGGCGAATATACCTGTGACTCGCTGATCATCTCGACCGGCGCGTCCGCGCAGTACCTCGGCCTGCCCTCCGAAGAGGCGTTCATGGGCAAAGGCGTGTCGGCCTGCGCGACCTGCGACGGCTTCTTCTACAAGCAGCAGCACGTTGCCGTGATCGGCGGCGGCAATACCGCGGTCGAGGAAGCGCTATACCTCGCCGGCATCGCGAAGAAAGTGACCGTGATCCACCGCCGCGACAAGTTCCGCGCCGAGCCGATCCTGATCGACCGTCTGCTGGCGAAGGAAAAGGAAGGCGTCGTTGAAATCAAGTGGAACCACACGCTCGACGAAGTGACCGGCGATCAAACTGGCGTAACCGGTCTGCGCGTCAAGCACACGCAAACCGGCGAAACCACCGACATCGCGCTGCAGGGTCTGTTCGTCGCGATCGGCCACAAGCCGAACACGGACATCTTCGAGGGTCAGCTGGAGATGAAGAACGGCTACATCATCACCAAGGGCGGCCTGAACGGCCTCGCGACCGCCACCAGCGTGCCGGGCGTGTTCGCCGCGGGCGACGTGCAGGACCACGTGTATCGTCAAGCAATCACCAGCGCGGGCACGGGCTGTATGGCGGCACTGGACGCGCAGCGCTATCTGGAAACCATCAACGAGATGGCCGGCGAGCATGCGATGAGCCAGGAAGCCGAGCGTTGATCGGCGCCACGGAACGGCGACGGTAAAATGGCGGCTGGGCGTGACCCGGCCGCTTGTTTGAGAGAAGGCCGCGGCTGAAAAGCCGGCGGCCTTTTTTGCGTGCGGGCGGGTGGGGTTTGTGGCGGGTTGGCCTTGCGGGTTGGCCTTGCGGGTTGGCCTTGGGCTGCAGTGATTCGGGCTGCCCTCGCTCGCCCCGCACGCCTGCCGCCCATTTGCAACGCGTGTGCCGCGCGGACCCGCTGTCGAGCGTTTCGTCACAACGCCACAGCACCCGTTCCAACGCCCGTAAAAAACCGTCGCGCGACCGACCTACATTTTCTGCGTGTATTACCGATATGCCGAAGAATCATCCCCATCCTAGCGAACCGAAGCGCGCGCGAAGCGTCGCGAAGCCCGCGCCTGAACCGGCCGTGCCCGCCGCCCAACCAAAGCTCGATCGAGCGGCGGGACTGGCTGGCCTCGGCGCGCTGCGCGACGCCTTGGAGGTCGATACGCAACGGCGCGAGCGCGAACGCACGGCCGCAGCGGCGGCGCAGCGCGAAGCAGCGGTGGACGCCGACCTGTTTCGCCGCGAGATCGGCGCGGTCGCGCCGCTCGTGACGCCGCCACGCGCGACGCTGCCGCGCAATCCCCCGCCGCCGCTGCCGGTGCAGACCCTGCTCGACGAAGAAGCCGTCCTGCACGAAGCGATCTCCGACGAGTTCGATCCCGAAGTGCTGCTCGAAACCGACGAAACGCTGTCCTACTGCCGCCCCGGCGTGAGCCTGGAAGTCGTACGAAAACTGCGGCGCGGCGACTGGATCGTGCAGGCGCAAATCGACCTGCATGGAATGCGGCGCGAAGAAGCGCGCGAGGCGCTCGCCGAATTCATCCGCGAATCGGTGAAACGCGGCTTGCGCTGCTTGCGCGTGATCCACGGCAAGGGTTTGGGATCGATCGGCAAGGAGCCGGTGTTGAAGGGCAAAGTGCGCGCGTGGCTGGTGCAGAAGTCCGAGGTGATCGCGTTCTGTCAGGCGCGGCCGCACGACGGCGGCGCCGGCGCGGTGGTCGTGCTGCTGCAGCCGGGCGCGTTGCCGGCCCACACCAAGCCCTGACGGAGCCGCAGTGATCCATCCAAGGCTGACACTGGCGCTGACCATCATGGAAGCGCTGGCGATTTTTGCGTACGCCATTTCCGGGTTCATCGAAGCCAGAAGCCGTCGGCTCGACGCGGTGGGCACCTTCCTCGTGGCGATCGCCACGGCCTTCGGCGGCGGCACGTTGCGCGACGTGCTGCTGGAGCGGCGGCCGTTCTACTGGGTCGAGCATCAAGACTATCTGATCGTGATCTTCGTGATGTCGCTGTTCGCGCCGACGCTGCTGAAGATGACCTCGCGCCTGCTCTCCGAGCGCGTGCTGCTAGTCGCGGACGCCGTGGGGCTGGGCCTTTTCAGCATCGCGGGCACGTCGATCGCGCACGACGCGCAGATGCCGTGGTTCACGTCGGTGATGATGGGCGTGCTGACGGGCGTGTTCGGCGGCGTGATCCGCGACGTGCTGTGCAACGAAGTGCCGCTAATCCTGCGCGATTCGCGGCCTTACGCGACCTGCGCGTTCGTGGGCTGCTGGCTGTACGTGCTGCTGGACTATGTGAACTTCGACACGGTGTATAGCGTGCTGATCGCGACCGCGTTTATCCTGCTGGCACGGCTGGCGACCTACCGGTTCGACGTCCGCTTGCCGCATTGAGCACGGCTGGATAGCCGGCGGCCCTCGCCTTAAGGCACCCTCGTTCATGACTGTCGATTTTCGCGCTTGCCGTTCGTCGTGACATACACGGCCCTTGCGGCCGTCGTTGCGCCACGGCGCACCCGCAACCGCCCAAGGTGACCGCGATGACCCTGAAACTCTATGCCCACCCGTTCTCCTCGTACTGCCAGAAGGCCCTGACGGCGCTCTACGAAAACGGCACGCCATTCGAGCTGCGCCTTTTGTCGCAAGACCACCCGCAAGTGCTGGCCGAATTCGCCGCGCTGTGGCCGATCAAGCGCTTTCCGGTGCTGGTCGACAGCAGCCGGACCGTGGTCGAGGCGACCATCATCATCGAATATCTCGGCCTGTATCATCCGGGGCCGAGGCCGCTGCTGCCCGCCGACCCGCGCGCCGCGCTCGAAGTGCGCAGCATGGATCGCTTCTTCGACAACTACATCTCGACGCCGCAACAAAAGATCGTCTACGACAGCCTGCGCCCCGAGGCGGAGCGCGACCCGCGCGCGGTGGCCGACGCCCGCGCGATGCTCGACACTGCGTACGGCTGGCTGGACAACGTGATGGCCGAGCGCGAATGGGCCGCCGGCGACACCTTCAGCCTCGCCGACTGCGGCGCCGGCCCGTTCCTGTTCTACGCCGACTGGACACATCCGATCGACCCCGCCTTCGCGCACGTGCGGGCCTATCGCCAGCGGCTGCTGGCGAGGCCGTCGTTTGCGCGAGCGGTCGACGAAGCGCGGCCGTATCGTCCGTTGTTTCCGCTCGGCGCGCCCGACCGGGATTGAGCGGCGCGAAACACAGCCTGCAACGGCCACCACACGCAGCGGCCCAGTGCGCGACCCGGCGCCGGCGCGCCCAATCACGCACCGGCCGCGCTCCGCGCCAGGTTCCGGGCGCAGAGCCCCGTCCTCTTCAGGACAACAATATTTCCACCCTGTAAACTCTCCTCGAAGGCCACCTCCGCCCATCACTCACAAGGCACAACATGGACCGTTTCGAAGCGATGGAGATATTTACGCGTGTCGTCGAGGCGAACAGCTTCACCAAAGTATCCGAATCGCTCGACTTGCCCCGCGCCAAAGTCAGCCGCACGATCCAGGCGCTGGAGGAACACGTCGGCGTCCGGCTGCTGAACCGTTCGACGCGTCAGGTGAGCGTCACTGAAGACGGCGCGTCGTTCTACGAACGCTGCGTGCGCATCCTCGCCGAAGTCGCCGACGCCGAATCGTCACTGTCGAACAAGCGCGAAAATCCGGCCGGCACGATCCGCGTCGATACGTCGGGCACGCTCGCCCGTGCGCTGCTGTTGCCCGCCCTCGACGATTTTTACCGGCAATACCCGCAGATTGACGTGCGGCTCGGGCTCGCGGATCGCAACATCGATCTGATCCAGGATGCGGTGGATTGCGTGATCCGCATGGGCACGCCGGAAGAGTCGAGTCTGGTCGCGCGGCGCATCGGCGAGGCGCGCATCGTCACGTGCGCGTCGCCCGCGTATCTGCAGAAATACGGCACGCCGACCACGCTCGAAGAACTCGCCGAACATCGCGCCGTCAACTACGTGTCCGCGCGCACCGGCCGCACCTTCCCGTTCGAATACCAGGTGGACGGCGAGATCGCGAAGGTTGCAATGAAAAGCGTGCTCGCGGTAAACGACGGCTCGGTGTACATCGGCGCGGGCGCGCTCGGCCACGGCATCATCCAGCCGTCGCGCTTTATGGTTTCTGAACTGATCGAGCAAGGCGCGCTGACGGAAATCCTCACGAACTATACGAGCCCCGGCACGCCGCTTTCGGTCCTTTACGCGCACCGCCGCAATCTGAGTTCGCGGTTGCGCGCGTTCATTGAATGGGTGACCGCGCTGGCGCGCAACAACCCGGACTTGCGCATCCCGGACGCGTAAGGCCCGCACCAACCCCACCAACGCCATCAAAACAAAGCCCCATGCGTCGCGAGACGCATGGGGCTTTTCTCAAACATCGAACAGCCAGGCGAATCCGTTCGCTCAGGCAATCCGCTCTTCGTTGGCCGGATCGAATAGCACCGCCTTCGACGTATCGAACAACAGCGTCGTGCTCGACAGCGGTTGCGGATTCGACGCCGGGTGCACGCGGCTCACGATGCGCTTGCCGTTGACCTGCGCGAACACCAGCGTGTCCGGGCCGGTCGGCTCGATCACGTCGACCTTCACTTCGATCGGCTGCAGCTTCGAGTCGTCGCCGTGCGCGCCGCGCGCGTCGGTGATGCGCTCCGGCCGCAGGCCGAGAATTACTTCGCGGCCGACGTGCGACTTCACCTTGCCCGAGTCGAACGGCACCACCAGCACCTTGCGCGAAACGCCCGTGTCCAGTTCGATACCGACTCCCGCGCCCTGCTCCACCAGCTTGCCCTGGATGAAGTTCATCGGCGGCGCGCCGATGAAGCCGGCCACGAACAGATTCGACGGCGAGTCGTAGATTTCCTGCGGCGCGCCGAACTGCTGCACGATGCCGTCTTTCATCACCGCGATGCGGTCGCCGAGCGTCATCGCTTCGATCTGATCGTGCGTCACGTAGACGATCGTCGTGCCGAGGCGCTGATGCAGCAGCTTGATTTCCGAACGCATCTCGATACGCAGCTTCGCGTCCAGGTTCGACAGCGGCTCGTCGAACAGGAACATCACCGGATCGCGCGCGAGGGCGCGGCCCATCGCCACGCGCTGACGCTGGCCGCCGGACAGCTGGCCCGGTTTGCGGTCGAGCAGGTGCGTGATCTGCAGCGTGTTCGATACGCGGTCGACGATCTGCGTCTGCTCCTGCTTCGGCACCTTGCGGATATTCAGGCCGAACGAGATGTTTTCGCGCACGGTCATCGACGGATACAGCGCGTACGACTGGAACACCATTGCGATGTCGCGATCTTTCGGCGACAGGTTGTTGACCGTCTTGCCGTCGATCTGGATCTCGCCCTTGGTCACGGTTTCGAGGCCGGCGATCATGTTGAGCAGCGTCGACTTACCGCAGCCCGAGCCGCCGACCAGAATCAGGAACTGGCCGTCTTCGATGTCGATATTGACACCCTTCAGAACGGGCACCCCGTTCGGGTAAGTCTTGAACACGTCACGGATGGATAGGCTTGCCATGCTGTGAATCCTCTTGTCTCTGGTACTGCTTGAAAACGTCTTGCCGGGTGACAGCGGCGCGGGTTCAGTGGCGCGCCGCCGCGCCCGGATGGTTTAGCCCGGGGTTAGCCCTTGACGGCGCCGGCCGTCAGGCCGCGCACGAAATAGCGTCCGGCGATGATGTAGACCAGCAGCGTCGGCAGCGCGGCGATGATTGCTCCGGCCATATCCACGTTGTATTCCTTCACGCCGGTCGAGGTGTTCACGAGGTTGTTCAGCGCCACCGTGATCGGCATCGAATCGACGCCGGAGAACACAATCCCGAACAGGAAGTCATTCCAGATCTGCGTGAACTGCCAGATCAGGCACACCATGAAAATCGGCAGCGACACCGGCAGCAGGATCTTCGTGAAGATCGTGAAGAAACCCGCGCCGTCGATGCGCGCCGCCTTCACGAGTTCAGCCGGAACGCTCACGTAGAAGTTGCGGAAGAACATCGTGGTGAACGCAATGCCGTAGATCACGTGCACCAGCACCAGACCGGTCGTCGTGTTCGACAGGCCGAGCATGCCTTCGAAGCGCGCCATCGGCAGCAGGATCGCCTGGAACGGAATGAAGCAGCCGACCAGCAGCATCGTGAAGATCGGATCGGCGCCACGGAAACGCCAGTGCGTGAGCACATAACCGTTGAACGCGCCGATGATCGACGAGATCAGCACGGCGGGAATCACCATGCGCACCGAGTTCATGAAGAACGGCTGCATGCCGTCGCAACGCACGCCGGTACAGGCGCCGCTCCATGCCTTGATCCACGGATCGATACTCCAGTGCGTGGGCGGCGTGAGCAGGTTGCCGGTGCGCAACTGATCGACGTCCTTGAAGGACGTGGACAGCATCACGTACAGCGGGAACAGGAAATACAGGGCGAACAGAATCAAGGCCGCATAAATGACGGCGCGGCTGATCGTCATCTTAGGCTGCATTGCGGGTGCTCCTCGATTCCAGATACATCAGCGGCACGAGCACGGCCACAACGGTGGCGAGCATCATCATCGACGATGCCGCGCCGACGCCGAGCTGCCCGCGATTGAACGAAAACGTGTACATGAAGATAGCCGGCAGCGACGACGACGTGCCCGGACCGCCCGCGGTCAAGGCGACGACCAGGTCGAAGGTCTTGATGGTGATGTGGCAAAGAATCAGCAACACGGAGAAGAACACCGGCCGCATGCTCGGAATCACGATCTTGCGGTAGATGGTGGGCAGATTCGCGCCGTCCATCTGCGCGGCCTTGAAGATTTCGGCGTCCACACCGCGCAGGCCCGCGAGGAACAGCGCCATCACGAAGCCGGTGGATTGCCATACCGCCGCGATCACGACGCAGAAAATCGCCTTGTCCGGGTCGCCCAGCCAACTGAACGAAAAGCTCGTCCAGCCCCAGTCGTGGAACACCTTTTCGAGGCCGACGCTCGGCGTCATGATCCATTGCCACGCCGTGCCCGTCACGATGAACGAGAGCGCCATTGGGTAAAGGAACACCGCGCGCAGCGCGCCTTCATTGCGAATCTGCTGATCGAGCAGGATTGCGAGGAACAGTCCGAGGCCGATACAGATAGCGATGAACGGGATGCCGAACCAGCCGAGGTTCGCAGCCGAGGTCCAGAACACGTCGTTGTCGAACAGTTCGCGATAACGGTCGAGGCCGGCGAACTCATAACGAGGCATCAGCCGCGAAGTGGACAGCGACAGAAAGCCGGTAATTGCGATGAAGCCATACACGAAGATCAGGCTGATCACGACGCTGGGTGCGAGCACCAGCTTCGGAATCCAGCGATCGGCAAGGGCCGCCATGGGCGACGTGCGGCGGGTGACGGTAGCCGTTTTCCCGTTTCCGCTGATAGAAGCAGTCACTACTCGACTCCTGCTGAAACTGTACCGCCGGGGTGATCGCGCGAGAACGGCGCGAGGTCCGACGACGGCATAGGTGTGACTCCATGAAACCAGGTGAAGCCGCCTGCAAGCGCCGCACGCAGCGCACGCAATGCGCGAACTGCCATCGGCGACCTGAAGAACACGCCCGGCGCTTCCTCAGGAAGCCACCGGGCGCGCCGCTTCGCTTACTTCACTTACTTGGTCTTCGCTGCCTTCGCGAGCGCGGCAACTGCGCTCTTCGAATCCTGCTGCGAGTTCATGAACTTCGTGACCACGTCGGAGATAGCGCCGGCTGCTGCATCCGGTTGTGCCATGCCGTGTGCCAGCGACGGCACATAACCGCCCGCCTTGATCGCGACCTGTTCATCCGCGTACGACTTCTTCGCGCAATCGTCGAACTTGTCCATCGGCACGCCGAGACGAACCGGGATCGAGCCCTTGTTCAGGCTGAACTGTTCCTGGAACTCCGGCGACATGATCGTCTTCGCGAGCGCGAGCTGGCCCGGCGTTGCAGCCTTCTGGCCCTTCTGCTGGAAGAACACGAACGAGTCGACGTTGAACGTGTAGGCCTTTTCCGTGCCCGGCACAGCGGCGCACACGTAGTCCGAGCCCGACTTCTTGCCGGCGTTGGTGAATTCGCCCTTCGCCCAGTCGCCCATGAACTGCATGCCGGCCTTGCCGTTGATGACCATCGCCGTCGCAAGGTTCCAGTCACGGCCCGTGCGGCCCGCGTCGAAGTAACCCTGGATCTTGCGGACCGTGTCGAACACGCCAACCATCTTGTCCGAAGTCAGCGTCTTTTCGTCGAGGTCGACGATCGCCTTCTTGTAGAAGTCCGCGCCCTGCGACAGCACGACGTCTTCCCACAGCGTCAGGTCTTGCCACGGCTGCCCGCCCATCGCGACCGGCTGGATGCCCGCGGCCTTCATCTTGTCGGCCACCGCGAAGAACTCAGGCCACGTGGTCGGCACCTTGCCGCCTGCCTTTTCGAGCGCCGCCTTGTTGATGTACAGCCAGTTCACGCGGTGCACACCGAACGGTGCGCCCACATAGTGGCCGTCCGCGTGCATGATCTTGTCGATCTCCGGCGGCAGGTTCTTCTTCCAGTCGCCCGCAACTGAGTCGATCGGCACCAGCACCCCTTGCGAAGCCCAATCCTGGATCAGCGGACCCTTGATCTGCGCGGCGCTCGGCGCATTGCCCGAGATCACCTGCGTCTTCAGAGCCGTCATGGCTGCCGCGCCGGCGCCACCCGCAACCGCGAAGTCCTTCCACGTGTAACCCTGCTTCGTCATGTCGTCCTTGAGGACGCCGACGGCTTTCGATTCGCCGCCCGAAGTCCACCAGTGCAACACTTCGACCGACTCGGCAGCCTGCACCGCCGAGACGCCACACATCAGACCCGCAGCGCACAAAGCGCCCATGATCGCGCGAAATTTCATTGCTTATCTCCTCCAGACACCTGAACAAAAAAACAAATGGCCCCTGATGTCGCCAGGGTGCTGTGGTTGGTTCAAACAGGCAAAACACTGGGCGATCGAGCACGGTCGGGCGCATGCGCGAGGCATGTGCCGGCGAACCGGTGTCCGGCCGCTAGAAGCTCAAGAGATGAGTGGTTTGGGATGCAACTGTTTGTCTCCTCTTTTGATTTTTGCCTGCCCGCGTCGCGCGGCAGACTCGAGGTGCCTTGCATGTGAACCTGGACAACCGCGCTGCGAGCCGTTACCACCCCGGCTTTCCGTAAGGCCACCGGGGCCTGCTGGCAGATGCCGGCACGCAATGTCCTTTAACATGCAGGGACGCCTGCCGATTCGGGAAAACGCGCATTTTGCCGAACAGCGCACGCTTTTTTCATCGAATTAGCGCTACCTCTTGATTTGGATTGTAGTTAAACTACAATTCAGTGTCAAAAAATATTTTATCGGACTACGGTCGCCTTTTTCCGAACAGTGCGCGGTCAGCGCGGCGACCCCAGGACATCGACGGATACTCATGCAAACCGATTCAAGCTTCATCTTCGTTCTCTTCGGCGGCACCGGCGATCTGTCGATGCGTAAGATCCTGCCCGCACTGTTTGAAGCGCACCGTGCAGGCGGCATGCTCGCCGACAGCGGCAAGATCGTCGCGGTGGCGCGGCATGCGGCGGATCGCGGCGAGTACCTGCAGTGGGTGAACGAGCACGTCAAACCGCACGTGTCGAAGAACGGCGTGGACGAAGCGGCGTGGACGAGCTTCCTCGCGCGCATCGAGTTCGTGAAGATCGATCTCGGCAATCCGGAAGACTTCGTCCAGTTGCGCGACGCCGTGCGCGATCTGCCCGGCATCCGCGTGTTCTATCTGGCCACGGGCCCGTCGCTGTTCGTGCCGATCTGCCATGCGCTGGCGTCGGTGGGGCTCAACGAAAACGCGCGCATCGTGCTCGAAAAGCCGCTCGGCTACGACCTGAAGTCGTCGAATGCGATCAACGACGCGGTCGGCGAAATCTTCGCGGAAGAACAGATCTACCGGATCGACCACTACCTCGGTAAAGAGCCGGTGCAGAACCTGCTCGCGCTGCGCTTCGGCAATGCGCTGTTCGAGCCGCTGTGGCGCCGCGAGTGGGTCGAGAGCATTCAGATCACGATTGCCGAGGAACTCGGCGTCGAAGCGCGCGGCGACTTCTACGACAACACCGGCGCACTGCGCGACATGGTGCAAAACCATTTGCTGCAGTTGCTGTCGATCGTCGCGATGGAGCCGCCCCACTCGATGGATTCGGACTCGGTGCGCGACGAAAAGCTGCGCGTGCTGCGCGCGCTGAAGCCAATCGATCCGAACGAGATCGGCAAGGTCGCGGTGCGCGGCCAGTATCATGCCGGCGGGATTCGCGGCAGCGCGGTGCCGGGCTACGCGACCGAAGCCGGCGTGAAGCCGGACAGCACGACCGAAACCTTTGTCGCGCTGAAGGTCGAGATCGAGAACTGGCGCTGGGCCGGCGTGCCGTTTTTCCTGCGCACCGGCAAGCGGCTCGCGGATCGCGTCGCCGAAATCGTGGTGAATTTCCGTCCAGTGCCGCATTCGGCGCTGGGCGTGTCCGCGTTGCGCGCGGGCGCGAACCGTCTGGTGATCCGCCTGCAGCCGAACGAAAGCATTCGCCTCTACTGTCTCGCGAAGCAGCCCGGCGAAGGCATGAACCTCGCGAGCGTGCACCTCGACCTCGCGTTCGACCAGTTCTTCCGCGAAGGACAGATGGAGGCGTATCAACGCCTGCTGCTCGACGTGATCAACGGCCGCCTCGCGCTGTTCGTGAGGCGCGACGAGCAGGAAGCCGCATGGCGTTGGGTCGAACCGATCCTGAACGAATGGATGGCCTCGCACAAACCGCCCAAGCCGTATGCGGCGGGCACGTGGGGACCGGCCGCGGCGAGCGCGATGCTGGCGCAGCACGGCACCTGCTGGCTCGAAGAAGAGAATTGACGGACGGTGCCGCGCGATGTTCGATCGAATATAGCGCGGCACCGGAGTAAGACCCACCGACGAACTGAACGGAATGGCGCCGGTATCGCCCAGGCGCCTGCAAGCCATCCCACCTTGCAGACGCAGCGCGAGAGCAGTACGGCAGATTCCGCAGATCCTACAAAAAAGCAGCACGGAGGAGAAGTGATCGAGCTTCACGCTTTCGACGATCAACGCGCCCAATCCGACGCGTTGGCGAAAGCGGTTGGCGACGCGTTACATGCGTCGCTCGCCGCACAGGCGGCCGCGTCCGTTGCCGGCACGCCCGTTGCCGGCACGCCCACCACTGGCGCGCGCCCCGCAATGCTTGCAGTGTCCGGCGGCAGCAGTCCGCGTCCGTTCCTGCAAACGTTGTCCACGCAATCCTTCGACTGGGCGCGCATCGCCGTGACGCTGGTCGACGACCGCTGGGTGTCCGAGACGGACAGCGCAAGCAATTCGCAACTGGTGCACGCGACGCTGTTGCAAAACGCCGCGAAGGACGCGGCCTTCTGGCCGCTCGTCGACACCGCGCAGGATCTGCACGCGCACGTCGCCGCGCTGAACGCCGACGCGCGCTTTGCCGCCGTGCCCGACGTCGCGATTCTCGGCATGGGCGAGGACGGCCACACCGCATCGATCTTCGCGGACTCGCCCGAATGGGATCACGCGATCACCACCACCGAACGCTTCGTTGCCGTGCATCCCGGCAGCGCGCCGCATGCGCGCGTGAGCTGGTCGCTTTCCGCGCTGAAGGAAGTGAAGCACCTGTTTTTGCTGATCGCAGGACCGCGCAAGATGGACGTGCTCAATGCAGCCGCCGCTTCGCTACAAAAAAATGCCATCTCACAGTTGGCAAACGACAAGGGAGTGAGACTCGATGTCTACTGGTGTGCAAACTAAGGCTGTTCCGGGCGCGGGCCAGCACGCCGACGGACCGAGGCTCCTGGCCGACATCGGCGGCACCAACGCGCGTTTCGCGCTGGAGACGGGCCCGGGCGAAATCAGCTCGGTGCAGATCTATCCGTGCGCGGACTATCCGGGCGTCGCCGACGTCATCAAGAAGTATCTGAAGGACACCAAGATCGGCCGCGTGAATCATGCGGCGATCGCGATTGCGAACCCGGTCGATGGCGACCAGGTGAGCATGACGAATCACGACTGGACCTTTTCGATCGAAGCGACGCGCCGCGCGCTCGGCTTCGACACCTTGCTGGTGGTGAACGACTTCACCGCGCTGGCGATGGCGTTGCCCGGCCTCACCGACGCGCAGCGCGTGCAGGTGGGCGGCGGCACGCGCCGTCCGAACAGCGTGATCGGCCTGCTCGGTCCGGGCACCGGCATGGGCGTGTCCGGCCTGATTCCCGCCGACGACCGCTGGATCGCGCTCGGCAGCGAAGGCGGCCACGCCACCTTCGCGCCCGCCGACGAACGCGAAGACATCGTGCTGCAATACGCGCGCAAGAAGTGGTCGCACGTATCCTTCGAACGCGTGGCCGCGGGCCCCGGCATCGAAGTGATTTACCGCGCGCTCGCGGGCCGCGACAAGAAGCGCGTGGCGGCCAACCTCGACACGATCGAGATCGTCAAACGCGCGCTGGACGGCGAGCCGCTCGCGGCCGAATCCGTCGACGTGTTCTGCGGCATCCTCGGCACCTTCGCGGGCAATATCGCGGTGACGCTCGGCGCGCTGGGCGGCATCTACATCGGCGGCGGCGTGGTGCCGCGTCTCGGCGAGTTCTTCGCGCGCTCGTCGTTTCGCCAGCGCTTCGAGGCGAAGGGCCGCTTCGAGGCCTATCTGCAAAACGTGCCGACCTATGTGATCACCGCCGAATATCCGGCCTTCCTCGGCGTCTCGGCAATTCTCGCCGAGCAGTTGTCGAATCGCGCGGGCGGCAGTTCGTCGGCGGTGTTCGAGCGGATTCGCCAGATGCGCGATGCGCTGACGCCGGCCGAGCGCCGCGTCGCCGATCTCGCGCTGAATCATCCGCGCTCGATCATCAACGACCCGATTGTCGATATCGCGCGCAAGGCCGACGTGAGTCAGCCCACCGTGATCCGCTTCTGCCGTTCGCTCGGCTGCCAGGGTCTGTCGGATTTCAAGCTGAAGCTCGCAACGGGTTTGACCGGCACGATCCCGGTGAGCCATAGCCAGGTGCACCTCGGCGATACCGCGACGGACTTCGGCGCGAAGGTGCTGGACAACACCGTGTCGGCGATTCTGCAGTTGCGCGAGCATCTGAACTTCGATCAGGTCGAGCGGGCGATCGATCTGTTGAACGGCGCGCGGCGCATCGAGTTCTACGGGCTCGGCAATTCGAACATCGTCGCGCAGGACGCGCACTACAAGTTCTTCCGTTTCGGCATTCCGACCATCGCCTATGGCGATCTGTACATGCAGGCGGCGTCGGCTGCGTTGCTCGGCAAGGGCGACGTGATCGTGGCCGTCTCCAAGTCGGGCCGCGCGCCCGAACTGCTGCGCGTGCTGGACGTCGCGATGCAGGCCGGCGCGAAGGTAATCGCGATTACGTCGAGCAATACGCCGCTCGCCAAGCGCGCCACCGTCGCGCTCGAAACAGATCACATCGAGATTCGCGAGTCGCAGCTGTCGATGATCTCGCGCATCCTGCATCTGGTGATGATCGACATTCTCGCGGTCGGCGTCGCGATCCGTCGCGCCGTGCCGAGCGCGGATGTGGCCGAGACGGTCGCCAAGGCGCGCGAGGGTGCCGACGACGACGCCAGCGCCGTGCTGGACTGGTTGAGTCACGGCGCGGCTTCATCGGCTAGAGATTAACGTTTGAGGTTTTGGGTTGCGCCGCAGGGTCGGCCGTTTGCTTGCGGCGTTGGCCTTTCCTTGATTTCTTTGTGGTCTATTGGCGTTGCCCGTGCGAGGCAATGCTCTCAAGCCCCATTCGATCAAGCGAGTCTGTACGCGAGATGGAAATGGGGCTTCACTTGTCTGGGCGGTCTCGGATATGAGCGTGAGGGCTGTATCCGGCATCGGGTCTAGTGGATCACCGCAAGTACCTGGGTGAGCTTCTCCACAAAGCTCAGCACGTTCAAGAGACTCAGGGAGCGGTGCAGGTGCCGGCGAGCTTGTTGTCGGTTCCCTCATGTGGCAGGTTGAGCAGCTTGGGCGCGATGAGTTCCCGCTAAAGCCTGACGCAACTGAATCCGTGCGCCGCTATGCTTGCGGACAATCAAGTTGGTGACCGAACGTGAACCCGCCTGTGAATATGATCTGAGCCTCCGGTACGCAGTACACCACAGCGGCCGCGGACAGACGTTCCGCATGTACAGGCTCGTGAGGCTGAAGTAATGGCGGCCTGCATGACATTAGAGCAGCCTGTGCTATTACGAGATGCCGCAACGGTTATATTCGATGCTTTCCCAGCACATCTATGCTGACCGTCACGGTTAGCGACGAACTGCCCATGACCTACCGCGCCATTACAGTCACGTTTGAAAACATTGGCGGGGTTGTGATCCAGAAAGATAAAGGCAGGGCAAGAACATCGTTTAACGTCACCGTGGCGGGTAAACGTCAGTATGCGGTGCAGATGCGCGGCGAACCAAGGCTTGAAAACGGCATGGTCGTGACTGCGGTATTGCGTGACACCGATAACTGGCAAACGCTGGCGGGCTGGCTCAACCACGCGACGGGTGAGATTTGCGGTGTTGATTCGCCCGTGAAATCGTTTTGGTCCTTCATGGTGATTGCCCTGATATCAGCAATGTTCTCCCTCAAATGGCTATGTACGGTCCCCAACGGGAAACATGGTGTCATTGGCACGACCGTCTGGATACTTGCGGTCCTTGCGATGAATGTGTGGTCGCTGTTCTCCTGGCGAAAATCTGCGACCGTCTACCGGCTGCTAAAACCCTGAGTTTCCAGACATCCTCACACTACTCACGCCTCGACATTGAAAGTAGCGAATGCGCTTAAACAAACGACCGCGCGAAGCGTGGCGTCTGCCTTCCATGCACGTCAAGCTCTACAGATAGCCGCCGACTGAAGCGGAGTCAATCCATTCTCTTGCGGCTTTGCGCCTCAACATCAACACTGCGCCAAAGCGCAGCCACACGCAAAGCGCAATCAACGCGTTCGCCCACAGTCCTAATGCGTATAGATACGGGCCGCCGAATATGGTCCACACAAGGCTGAATGCGGCTATCCACTTAAAGAGTTCGTAAGCCCATCTCTTGCGCTTCATGCCATAGGCGAGTGCAAGTAGATTGGCCGCAAGGCTCGCCACCACAGCCAGCCCGCCAGCCCACGAAAGACGATATGAACGGAGTATGGCGACTTCGACCACGGTCTCGCACAGAAAAGCGAGAAAGAACCCGATAAGCGAAACCCGGATGAGTCGTGGAGTCGGTGTCATAGCTACCTGAAGCGAGAACCCATGCAGTACATCATGCCGCTTTCGATATCACTCCAGCCCTCCTGTTGCTGTAGGTAGCTGCAGTAGTTCTGCTTGTAGGAAGATTCGTCGATCGGCGTGAAGCTACCTGGAATTGGACTTCCCGAAATTCTCAACATCGTGCCCGTTGTCTGGTCATCAGTCATACAGACGAAGAGTCCATTTGCCGACATCAATTCATCGTACGAGTATAGATTCCATCCCTGGCCCGGAATAGTACTTCCCCAATAGAGCGACGAACTCGCTACTGATGCAGGACTGGAAAGTTGAAGGGTGTTGGACAGTAGATTCCCCATCCATGCTTTTGCGGAACTCATGTACGGCTGAAAGTTCGTTTGAAGGTCCGCAGCCAAAGCGACCGCCCCAATAGCCGCTGCGGCGCCCGGCCCAATCTCTGCCCATACGAGCAGTGTGATGGCGACCGTTCCGGCCGCACTGACAAGGGTCAGCACATCGCCGGGCTGCACCTTTTTGTTCGGGTCTTGCCAGTCCGTCACAATGCGCATTAACGCGGACGTCGCGGCCAATCCGTTTGTCATGATGCGGATCGGCTGCAACATGGGGGCAACGTTCGATACGGTAGCGATGAGAGAGGAGCCGTTCTGGAAAAGGGAAAGCGCGTCGTTTGGACTTTTTGCCGCAGACTGGATTGCCTGATAGGTACTCATCGAATTTGATCCCGATTCGATGATGTGAAACACCATTTCCACTTTTGCCATTTTTATTCTGCCTTCGATTCTGTATTCCACGGAGCAATGGAGTTCACGATCGAACTCACTGACGGCGCAACTGTCGGGCTGGAGTCGATTACGTAGCGGTAATAAAGCTGTGTGTTCTTTGTTTTTGGCGCGTACACAGGCTGAGCAATAAATGACTTCGATTGCGTGAGGGTCACCGGGATAGCATCAATGACTTGTGAAAAACTTCTGTCCGTCGCTATCTGAAGATTCGCATAGATGTCATGAGTTGGGCCATCAACGTTGATAATGCGCACCCAGAACAACCATGCCCCATCGTCACGCTTCAACGCAGTTGCGCCGTTTGTCAGCGCATAGCCACGGCGCGAGCCAGCAGGATGCTGAGGGGTTCTCGGAGCTGCGCTTACGATTTGAGAGGTGATGCCAACGAGAGAAAACGCGCTGGTTCGCAAAAATGCTCGTCTGGTATTCATCGTTTTTTGAGTGAGTCGCTTTTGCCGTTTGTAAATGTAACGTTCCTGCACTTACGAACTTATCGCCCTCACGCCCCTTCAAATATCAGAGAACTCCGAAAACCAAAAAAAGCGCAATTGCTAGTGCTGCATGGTTGCAGCCGGTGCACCTGACACTGAAGTGGCCTTACCACGTGCAAACGCGGCGATCGCGCTCCGTATTCACGAGCAAATCAAGGAAGGCCAACACCGAAGAAGCACCCCCAACCGTCCGCCAAAAACCCAAAAAAGCGATAATAGAAAACCCCAAAAGCCCCGCAGGCAAAAAAGCACACACCAATGATCATCCGCCCCCACCTCCATTGGTTCCGCATGCTGCTAGCTTGGCGAGGCTCCGTCCTCCCGCAACTGCTTCCGCGCCTATCCCTGATCTTCTGCATCTCGATCGTCGCGCTGGCGGCCCACGACCATCTGCTGCCGATCCCGCTCAACCTCAACACCACCGCGCCCTTTTCGCTGATCGGCATCGCGCTGGCGGTGTTTCTCGGCTTCAGGAACAACGCCAGCTACGACCGCTGGTGGGAAGCGCGCAAGCTGTGGGGCCAGCTGCTGAACGAGTCGCGCTCGCTCACTCGCCAGGCGCTCACGTTACCGACACGACCGCTGCCGAAAGAACAGATCGGCGAATTTCTCGCCGCGCTCGGTGCCCTTGCGCACGCGCTACGGCATCAGTTGCGCAAAAGCGACCCGCGTGAAGACCTCGCCGCGCGTCTGCCCGCGGCGCTTTTCGAGCGCGTCATCGCATCGCGCTACAAGCCGGCAACCTTGCTGCTCTATCTCGGCGAATGGGTGCAACGCCAGGCGCAGGCAGGCGCGATCGATCCAATGGCGGTGATCGCCTTCGACCGGAATCTGAATGGACTGTCGGACGTGATCGGCGGATGCGAGCGCATCGTCTCGACGCCGCTGCCGTTCGCGTACTCGGTGATGATTCACCGCACGGTGTATTTCTTCTGCGCGTCGCTACCGTTCGGACTGGTGGACAGCATCGGCGTCTTCACACCGGTGTTCGCGGTGTTCGTCGCGTACACGTTCATGGCGCACGAAGCCATTGCCTCGCAACTCGAAGAGCCCTTCGGCACCGACGAAAACGATCTCGCGCTCAACACGATGTCGACGATGATCGAGGATGCGATGCGCGATTTGCGCGGCGAACCGGCGCTCACGCTGCCGCAGCCGCAAACGGAAAACTATCTGTTCGACTGAGCGCGCCGTTGCGGCTGCTCGTCGCTCGTCGCGCCTGACGAGCGTTCAGTCGTTGCCGGCCGTTTCCGATAAACGCTTGAGCGTCGCCACGCGCGCACCGATGATATCGATGCGGCCGCGCTCGTCTACCACCGGTGTGGCGGCGGCGAGATATGCGCTCCAGGCGCGTTGTGCGCGCACCAGAGTCGTACGCGAGTGCGACGGCATCTTCGACTGCAAGCGGTGGTAGTAGCGATTCAGATCGAACATCGCGTGTTCGCATTGCGCGTCGGCGCTGCATGCGCGCGGACGGCGCGGCGGCGGACTGCCTGCATCGGCCACTGCGCTGCGCAACACGAGCGCGCGGTCGCGCACCGGTTGCAATTGCATGTCGGCTTCGGCCAGCACATACATCGAGCCGCGCGTCGTCGCGAACACCGCGGCCAGCAACTGCTTCTCGGCCTCGCGCGACGCGAGCCAGCTGGCCTGGCTCTTTTCCCACAGCTTGCGCCGCGCCAGCGGCAGCTTCGACTGAAGCTGCTGCCACGCGCTGTCCAAGGCGGCCTTCCAGCCGATCCGCGCGTTGTCCATGCACTGCACCTGGCCCGTCGTGGTCGACATGTCGCTGCGCGCGAGACACGCGCGCATCGCCGCGTCGATCGGATCGGCGGCGGCGACTTCGGCGTGCGCCGCCGGCGACAGCCCACCGCACAGCGCCGCCGACGCCACGGCCAGGCCGCCCAACGTGCGCCGCCAGCTGCCGGCGCCCGTCGATGGCTTCAGCCAACGCATCGTCAACCGCGAACGCAATCGACGAAGTACTCGATGCGCCCGTTGATCATTTCCCCGACAAGCCCGTGGATGTCCGTGTGGAAACCCGGGAACCGCTCGTTGAATTCGCGCGCGAAACGCAGATAGTTGACGATGGTCTTGTTGAAGCGCTCGCCCGGAATCAGCAACGGAATGCCCGGCGGATACGGCGTCAACAGGATCGACGTGACGCGGCCTTCGAGTTCGTCGATCGGTACCCGATCGATCTCGCGATGCGCGAGCTTGGCGAACGCGTCGGACGGCTTCATCGCCGGCTCCATGCTCGACAGGTACATCTCGGTCGTCAGGCGCGCGATGTCGTTCGCGCGGTAGACGCTGTGAATCTGCTGGCACAGATCGCGCAGGCCGACCCGCTCGTACATCGGATGATGCGCGACGAACTCGGGCAGCACGCGCCACAGCGGCTGGTTGTTGTCGTAGTCGTCCTTGAACTGCTGGAGTTCGGTGACCATCGAGTTCCAGCGGCCCTTCGTGATGCCGATCGTGAACATGATGAAGAACGAATACAGCCCCGTCTTCTCGACGATGATGCCGTGCTCGGCCAGGTACTTCGTGACGATTGCGGCTGGAATGCCGGTCTCGCCGAAACCGCCGTCCATGTCCAGACCCGGCGTGACGATGGTCGCCTTGATCGGGTCGAGCATGTTGAAGCCCTCGGCGAGCGCACCGAAACCGTGCCACGGATCGTTCGGGCGCAGCATCCAGTCTTCGCGCGAGCCGATGCCTTCTTCGGCGAACTGGTCCGGGCCCCACACCTTGAAGAACCAGTCGTCGCCGTATTCGGCGTCGACCTTGGTCATCGCGCGGCGGAAGTCGAGCGCTTCGGCGATCGACTCTTCGACCAGTGCCGTGCCGCCCGGCGCTTCCATCATCGCCGCGGCCACGTCGCACGACGCGATGATCGCGTACTGCGGACTCGTGGACGTGTGCATCAGATAGGCTTCATTGAAGCGATGCTTGTCGAAGCGGCTGTTCTTCGAATCTTGCACGACGATCTGCGAGGCCTGCGAAATGCCGGCCAGCAACTTGTGCGTGGAGTGCGTGGCGAACACCAGCGCGCCGATACGCGGACGGCCCGCGCCGATCGCGTGCATGTCCTGATAGAACTCGTGGAACTCGGCGTGCGGCAGCCAGGCTTCGTCGAAGTGCAGCGTGTCGAGCCATTCGCCCAACATTTCCTTGATCATCTCGACGTTGTAGATCACGCCGTCGTACGTGCTTTGCGTGATCGTCAGAATGCGCGGCTTGAGGTTCGGGTTCTTCGCGAGCGCTTCGCGCGCGAACGGATTCGCCTCGATCTTCTTGCGGATGTTTTCCGGCTCGAACTCGCTGCGAGGAATCGGGCCAATGATGCCGAAGTTGTTGCGCGTCGGCGTGAGGAACACGGGAATCGCGCCGGTCATCGTGATCGCGTGGAGGATCGACTTGTGGCAGTTGCGGTCCACCAGCACGATGTCGCCCGGTGCAACCGTGCCGTGCCAGACGATCTTGTTCGAAGTCGACGTGCCGTTGGTCACGAAGAACACGTGGTCGGCGCTGAAGATGCGCGCGGCGTTGCGCTCCGAGGCCGCCACCGGACCCGTGTGGTCGAGCAGCTGGCCGAGTTCGTCGACCGCGTTGCAGACGTCGGCGCGCAGCATGTTCTCGCCGAAGAATTGATGGAACATCTGGCCGAGCGGGCTCTTCAGAAACGCGACGCCGCCCGAGTGGCCCGGGCAGTGCCACGAGTACGAGCCTTCCTCCGCGTACTGCACCAGTTCCTTGAAGAACGGCGGCGCGAGCGAATCCAGATAGACCTTGGTCTCGCGGATGATGTGGCGCGCGACGAACTCCGGCGTGTCCTCGAACATGTGGATGAAGCCGTGCAGTTCGCGCAGGATGTCGTTCGGCAGGTGGCGCGAGGTACGCGTTTCGCCGTACAGGAAGATCGGAATGTCGGCGTTGCGGCGGCGCACTTCAGTCACGAACGCGCGCAGCGCGACGATCGCGGCGGCCAGCTCCGGCGTCTCGCCTTCCACGACCACGTTGTCGACGTACGGCAGCAGTTCGTCGTCGTCGATCGACAGGATGAAGCACGAGGCGCGGCTCGACTGCTGCGCGAACGAGGTCAGATCGCCGTAGCTCGTCAACCCGAGCACTTCCGCGCCTTCTTTCTCGATAGCTTCGGCCAAAGCCCGGATGCCGGAACCCGAGATGTTCTCGGAGCGGAAATCTTCGTCGATGATGACGACGGGAAAACGAAACTTCATGAGCGATTCTCCAAAAAGAACGACCGCTGCATTCCGTAAATGGCAGCGGTCACCCTGTGTCGACCGGAGTTAGCGTGTCGACCAGAGTTGGCGCGTTAGCGCTTACTTTGGTCCCATAGCGCTTACTCCGGTCCCCTGCAAGATAGTTGCTGCGTAGCTGGTGGGTCAGTGCGCTGCCGGCGTTACGTCTTGGGCAACGTGACGCCGTGCTGACCTTGATATTTGCCGCCGCGATCTGCGTACGACGTTTCACAAATCTCGTCGCTTTCGAAAAACAGCACTTGGGCGACGCCTTCGTTCGCGTAGATTTTCGCAGGCAAAGGCGTCGTGTTCGAGAATTCGAGCGTGACGTGCCCTTCCCATTCCGGCTCGAACGGCGTCACGTTGACGATGATCCCGCAGCGCGCGTAAGTGGACTTGCCGAGGCACACGGTCAGCACGCTACGCGGAATGCGGAAGTACTCGACCGTGCGCGCGAGCGCGAACGAATTCGGCGGGATGATGCAGACATCGCCCTTGAAGTCGACAAACGACTTCTCGTCGAAGTTCTTCGGATCGACGATGGTCGAGTTGATGTTCGTGAAGATCTTGAATTCGTCGGCGCAGCGGATGTCGTAGCCGTAGCTCGACGTGCCGTAGCTGACAATCTTCCGGCCGTCTTCGGAGACGCGAACCTGATCGGGCGCAAACGGCTCGATCATCTTGTGCGACTCGGCCATGCGCCGGATCCACTTGTCGGATTTGATGGTCATAGGTGAACGCTGCTCGACGTAAATGACAGGTGTGTGACGGATAACAACCCGGCGGTGCCGGGCGACTTGCGAACAATTGGACGCTGGCCTCGCCACGCGTTGCGGGCTTCGCGGCCCGCGCTGCATAACGCTGAAACGCAGCGCTGAAACGGACCGTGCCGCGGCCTCGGGTCTTGCGTTGAACGGCGTCTTGCCGCTGGGCGTCCCAACGGAAGGCGCTTATTTTACGCGATCACGGCAATGCTGCCGCAGGCGCGCTTCGAAGGGCACGCGAGGAACCGGCAAGGTGGACTGGAGAGCCTCTGCACAACGCTCACTGACGGATCACACCGCAAGCGATTGCGGAGCCCGCGCCATGTTGCGGATAGGCATACGGATCGGTCGCGTCGTGATGCAGCACCACGGCGCGCTGCAACACCGAGCGGATCCCGTCGAGCGACACATCCGGCGCAACGATGAAACCGGTGGCCACGCCGTTCGCGTCCGCATGAATGTTGGCGAGATCGCCTTCGACCCGCGCGCCCGCTTTCAGACGCTCGGCTGCCGGCGAGAAGACCTGGCCCGTGCTGGAGCCGTCTGCGGCATTGCAGTCGCCCCGCTCGTGGATTTGCAGCGCGTGGTCGCTATTGGGCGGCATGCCCGCGAGGTTGTAGGTGACCTGCACGCCGTCGGAGCGCTCGATAAACGTCACGAGGCCACGCGCCTGATTGCCCACGGTGGGAAGCAGTTGCGCGTCGGCGCGTTTTTCCTGTGGCCTCAGGAACGCGCTGCAACCGCATAACAGCACGCTGCTGGCAGTCAGGACGATGAACGCATGCACCGCCTGCCCGTCGATTCGTTTTCCCATGCGATCCTCTTGCCGGCCTGGCGCCCGCCCCTGCGGGGGCCCCGGCGCACCCGT